>JAUVIB010000478.1 GCA_030592985.1 Calditrichaceae bacterium
GGAGAGGTTCTTATTGAGGCTTTATCGTATGATTTCGGCCGATACCCCTTTCTAATTGAGAAAGACGGTCTTGCCGAATTTAACTGGAGGGGAGGGATGGAGCATCAAACCTTAACCAGTGTTGGACGTATTTCTCCTGACTGGGAGTATTTATATGTGCATGAACTTGGTCACCAATGGTTTGGAGATCAGGTTACTTGCGCTTCATGGAAAGATATTTGGTTAAACGAAGGATTTGCCAGTTATTCCGAGGCTCTGTATGCGCAGTGGAGGGGGTTTTCAGGATATCCACCCGGTATGGATTCTTATCATGCTTATATGGGAACGCAAAAATATTTTGATGGGGGCACGATTATTCGGGAAGATACCTTGGATAATTCGAGTTTATTTAATCGGATCGTTTATGATAAAGGTTCCTGGGTTTTACATATGCTGCGTCACATTACGGGTGATGAAATTTTCTTCGATATTCTTAAAAGTTATGTTTCTGACATCAGATGGACCTATGGTTCCGTTCGGACTCAGAATTTTATCGATGTGTGCGAGCAAAAATCAGGATTAAGTTTGCAGAAGTATTTTGATCAATGGTTAAACTATTCCTACTTTCCGAAATACGAATATGGTTGGCGCGCTGAATGGGATAATAACGGATTTTATGATGTAGAAGTGATGATTGCTCAATCACAGAAAGAACCCATTTACGAAATGCCAATCGACCTGACTTTTGAATTCACATCATCACCTGATACGATAATTAAAGTAATAAATAATGCTCAACGGACTGTATATAATTTTACATTATTAAATAAACCGTATCGTGTCATCATCGATAAAGAGGGCTGGATACTGAAAACGGTTAATGAACTTCCGCATGATAAGATCACTTCCAATCTTGCAATTGAAGAAATTTACCCAAGTCCGTTCTCTAATAGCGCTACTATTATTGTTGTAAACTGGTCTCAAATCAGGCATAAACTTAACATTTATGATGCGCTCGGCCGTAAAATCAGAACGATTAATGAGTATACGCCGTTGAATTATTATTCCTTCAAATCGGTATGGGACGGGAAAAATAATAGGGGAGAAAGAGTTGCATCCGGTGTTTATTTTATCCGGCCCTATACGAGTTATAAAGGTATTGATAAATTTGGAATTCCTAAAAAAGTAATTTACCTTAAATAATGTTTTATGATTAAGATATTGTGGTGATTATGAATATATTGATTATCGGAGTGGGTGGGTTTTTTGGGGCGATATTAAGATATCTCCTATCCGGATGGGTGCATCGAATCGCCGGCGCATCCTTTCCTTACGGAACGTTAGCGGTCAATATTCTGGGTAGTTTTATATTAGGTTTCTTTCTGGTCATTGCGGAAGGGCGTTTTATTATTTCTCCGCAAATCCGAAACTTCATTGCTATCGGACTTTTGGGCGCTTTTACAACCTATTCTACTTTTTCTTTTGAAACGATTATGCTGCTCAAAGAAATGATGTATATACAAGCTGCTTTTAATGTTGCACTTAATCTGATTGTGGGATTATTTGCAATCTGGCTGGGTATTATATTAGCCCGTTTAATCTGATTAAAAAGAGGTGCGTATGAAAACAGCTAAAGTTGGCAAGTTACTACGAATATATATTGGTGAAAATGACCGTTATCATGGAAAACCGCTTTATGAAGCGATAATACTAAAAGCTAAAAAAATAGGGCTCTCGGGAAGTACGGTTATCAGAGGGGTTCAGGGATTTGGAGCCAAAAGCGTTGTTATTCATAAAGCAAAAATATTGCGATTATCAGAGGATTTACCGATTCTTGTTGAAATTGTAGATGTCCCCGAGCGTATTAAAGAAGCCATTGATGAATTTGGCAAGATGATTGATGAAAGTGAATGCGGTGTATTGATGACATTGGAACAGGTAGAAGTTATTCGATATTCTCATTAAATATGGCGCCTGGGGCAGAGAAATAGACGACTCTATTTTCCCTTAATCTTAATGTTGAATAAGGAATTTATGATAAATACGATTTTAAAAATTTATGGCCGCCAACCGGTAGTTGAAGCCTTAGTATCCGGAAAAAAAATCCATAAAGTATGGGTAGCAAAAGGAGCAACGGGAAAAATAATCGGCCGCATCGAACGCATTTGTTTACAGAAAGAAATTACCCTGGAAAAAACCGGAAAAAATGATTTGCAAAAAATTGTCGGCGCTGTAGTACATCAAAATGTTGCAGCCGAAATTGAATTCAACCCTTTTATCACTGCGGAAGAATTTAATATCATATTAAATAGTAAGTCGGACTTATTGATATTGATCCTGGATCAAATACAGGATGCGCATAATATCGGCGCTATTCTGCGCACCGCAGAAATTACTTCTACCGATGTAATAATTATCCCTGAGAAGGGGAGTGCCGAGATTAACGCAACGGTTGCCAAAACATCTGTTGGAGCTCTTTTTCATGTACCTATATTTTCAACAGAAGATCTATTACCGGTTATATCGAATTTACAGGAAAGTAATATTAATGTATATGCTGCCGTCGGAACCGGGGAAAATAGTATTTATGAAACCAATTTTACAGGTGGATCAGCGATAATAATTGGCAGCGAAGGTAAAGGAGTGCGGAAAAATATAGCTGCCTTATGTAATGCCAATATTTCAATACCTCAGTATGGTAAGATTAATTCATTAAACGCATCTGTTTCTACAGCTGTCATCCTTTATGAAGTTATCAGGCAGCGAAAATTTAAGTAATATCCATAGAAAGTCTAAATGATACTGTTGGTAAATTTAAATAAAAAATATATATAGCAGCCGGATTTAATAACTGATTATTGGGAATACCGAAGATATTAGAGGTTCTACGATTATTGATTTTATGGTAAAATCTAACCTTTCAACCTGAAATATTGGAATAAAATTAAATGATTTTAA
>JAUVIB010000212.1 GCA_030592985.1 Calditrichaceae bacterium
AATACGAGGGGAATTTTTATCTACACCTTTTTAACGACTTTCTTTCTTGTAATCGGCGGAATGATCTTTGGACCCATTGTTCAGGAACATGCCTTTGGCGCTTTTTGGACCGGTGTGCCTTTCGGATGGGATTTAACCGACAATAAAACTCTGGTAGGCGTAATTGGCTGGCTGATCGCACTCTTTTTTATGTGGCGTTTCAGATCAAAAACTTTCTCACGCTGGATAGTGATTGGAGCCGCGGTGGTCCTGCTGCTTGTTTACTCCATTCCACATAGTATGATGGGTTCCGAACTAGATTATGAAAAAATGGAAGTGGTTACCGGGGAATAATTTAGTATCTTAGTTGTTCCCGTCACAGCGGGATTATTTTTTCCCAGAAAAAAAGAAGGGACAGGTTGGCAGAAATTATCCTTGCGAGCGGAACGTAGTGAAGCGCGGCAATTTCTTTCTATTTTGCCAAAGATTGCTTCGCTGCCTCTCGTGCTAAAGGCATCCCGTTGGGGCAATGACAAGAAATTCACTTGTTTAGTTCTGCCTGCCCCCCCGGGCCTGTCCCATTGAGGCTTGTCCAGGTTAGGAGATACCGGAATAGTTGAAAATCCCGTTTACGGGGAAATGGTTTATCCCAAAAGGATGCTCTTGGCGCAGTTTAACCATTTCCTCCCGGTCCCGGCCACGGGACAATTCCTTTTTGTGCCACAGGCGTCTCCACGGGACAAATTAATTACAGAGCGGTGTAAAAGTCTGCAACCAATAATTGCTCTGCAATTTATCCATCCCTAAATTATGGTTAATTAATTGCCAACACCAGGAGAGATCAATGAAAGTATGCCGTGTCGAAGAAATGCGTGAACTGGACCGCACCGCATTTACTAATTACTGTATCTCCGGGCTTATCCTAATGGAAAATGCCGGTAATGCAGCTTTCCACACTATTTTATCTTCCATGAAAATTTCCGGAAAGCGATTTACTATCTTTTGCGGCGGCGGTAACAACGGCGGCGATGGCTTCGTCGTGGCTCGAAAACTACATTCCCTGGGCGGGCTTATCACTGTTTTCATCCTGGGGGACCGCAATAAATACAAGGGCGCCGCAGACTCCAACCTGCAGGCTATCCTCAAAATGAAAATGGAAATCATCGATATGAGAACAGCCGGCCAGGCTAAATCCGCTTTAATGGAATCGGACGCTATTATCGACGCCATTTTTGGTACGGGATTAGACCGCCCGGTAGAGGGCAAATACAGGGAAATCATTCAACTGATTAATAATTCCGCTAAACCGGTTTACAGCTTAGACGTCCCATCGGGGATTAACGGAAATAACGGCAGAGTGATGGGTATTGCCGTCAAGGCTTCCCATACCTGTACTTTCGGCTTACCCAAAACAGGCAATCTGCTTTTTCCCGGATACGAATACGGCGGAAATCTGTCTGTTACATTTATCTCTTTTCCGCCGGAAATGATCACTGAGAAAAATGTTCGATTTGAGACCAATGATCCCCTGCCCCTTCCGGAAAGAAATACCGCCGGACATAAAGGCTCTTTTGGTAAAGCGTTGTTCATCGCCGGATCGGCAGGATACCTCGGCGCGCCTTATTTTGCAGCTATGGCCTACCTGAAAGCCGGCGGCGGCTTGTCCTATCTGGCGGCCCCGCGATCCGTTATTAAAGCGGTCGGACCTAAAGGACGGGAGCTTGTTTTTCTGCCTCAGGCTGCCACGGAGGAAGATAGTACCGCCCATAAGAACCTGGATAATCTATTGGAACATGCCGTTAAGACTGATTTTTGCGTCATCGGCCCCGGATTATCCCTACAGAAAGAGACACAGCAACTAGTCAGGGATTTGGCTTTGAATTACGACGGTCCGCTGCTCATCGATGGGGATGGGCTTACCGCTATGAAGAACAATCCGGATATATTATCAAAAAGAAAAGGAACGACTATTTTAACGCCTCACAGCGGTGAATTTTCACGGTTATCCGGTTTATCTATTGATGAAATTTATAATGATCCTTTTTCTATTCTTCAGAAATATGCTAAAGAATGGAACTCCATTATTGTATTAAAAGGCGCTCACAGCCTGATCGGCTACCCTGATGGATGCGTTTCCATTAACATGAGCGGCAACTCCGGTATGGCCTCCGCCGGCAGCGGCGATGTACTGACCGGGATCATTGCCGCCATGCGGGGACTGGGCTTCAATACGGATGATGCTGTTCGCATGGGTGTATTTACGCACGGCTATGCCGGTGATTTGGCGGCGCAAACCAGCGGTGAAGACGGCCTTACCGCCGGAGATATTTTAGACCATTTGCCAAAGGCCTTAATCAACATGAGAGAACAAGCAACAGACCTTAAATCCTATTTTATAAATATTCTCTAAATATAAACCCCTGGCGTCATGTCATATATTGAGTGTCATCTTCCCAAAGGTATACCTGACGGTGTGAATACCTGATTTATGCGCCCCGCCGGTCGTAGATGCGCCCGCTGGCGTATAGGTTGCAAATGCGCCAGCTGGCGTGCGGGCAAGCTCAGGGCGCATCCGGAACAACGGCTGGGGTATAACGCGCGCAAACCTCAGCGGCCAGTAACTTTCACGAAACTTACGCACTTCTTCGGATAAATAAAACTCAAAGATCAGGGCAGCTGTTTGCATTACGTTGATATCCGTGTTATACACGCCTACAACATTTTTTCATTTTAAAGATATTATGAATTTCCTTATGAGTTCGTAAACATGATAATAGTCATCCCATTCCAAAGTATCCAATTTATCATTTATATGATGATAAGGTTGCTTTCCATCTTTAGTATAAATATAAAACCCCTTAACTCCGCTGTTTAGAAAGAAATAATGATCACCATTTGGCGAGTTTTTTCTTTTTCCCAATTTCCCAAGTTTCAATGAATCATTCACTTCTGTTAATATATTATAAAATTCTGGATAATCACTACCGCCTAATGCCATTAAACCATTTTGACCTGAAGCTACACAATCAAAGTTTATTAAAAACTTGCACTCATTTAAATCTATTGGAGAATTTTCAACAAAATATTTAGATCCTATCAATCCCACCTCTTCTCCAGAGAAGAAAATTGGCACTATTGAATAGTTTATTGGATTTTCTTTGAAATATCTAACCAAGTTTAAAACCATTGACACACCACTTGCATTATCATTTGCTCCTGGAAAATATATACTATCACCCATCGATCCTAAATGATCATAATGGGCACATAATATTATAAATGAATCTACATCACTTTTTCCCTTTTGAATACCATAAATATTTTTTGATTTTAGACCATTAAAATCTGTATCTATCTCATATGATATTTTTTCAACTTTTTTAGGAAAAGAATCTTTAAGTATTTCAAATATTGGAACTTCATCTTCTGCATATGCTGAACCATAACTTAATTTATCGACCAATAATATTATTGCTTCTGCCTTTAAATAAGTAGCTATTCTAATTCTTGTTGATGATGATAAATTCTTTTTGGGGATTGTTTTATCCTTTCTGATATGATCAGGCAAAACATTATCAATAATGACTATTGATCCTCTGATTTCATCTTCTTTTCCACCAAAGTCATTGATATTCTTTTCTGGAACGTAAAGACCATGACCTATAAAAACGATATCGTCTTCATTATTTGCTTCTCCAGATGAACTATGAGCATGAGGCAAAAAATCTACTCCTAACTTAAGTTTTTGATTGTCTATTTTAAGCATTGGTTTATTTTCGATAAGGTTAACTTTCAATTTGAATTCTTGAGAGTATCCATCTTCAATGGGTTCTAAGCCTATTTGTTTTAACTCTTTTTCTAAGAATTCCGCGACTTTGAGATGACCATCAAATTGATAACCCCTTCCCATAAAATCTTTAGACGAAAGTTTTTCGATATCTTTCTTAGCTTGGTCAACAACATTACCTGATAAAAGGTAAGTTAAACCAAGAGATAAATATAAGATAACAAACCTTGTAATGAATTTGAATTTCATAATTACTCCAGAAAAATATGACATAATTTATGCTGAATTACTGGTATGTATAACCCCTAAACACCCGCAGCTAGCAAAATAACCAAGCGATGGTGTAAGAGGCGCATGTAAAAGTTTAGTCTATTAAGATTCGTTCTTATTGCGCTCGATTCCATTTCTTAATATGTTATACTATTTTTGTGTTTTAATATAATTAAAATTAAAATCATTTATCAGGTACTATTTGAGATAATTTCCTTCGCCAAACTCCTTTTCCATATCCACCTGCATATAAAAACGGACTTTCAACTATAAGAGCATATATTGTCTTATCTGGAAGACCTTGAGAAGCTTCATTCCAACTCATGCCGTTATCAGTTGAGAAATAGAAACCCCAATATGTTCCGGCATAAATGAGACTCTGGTTACTTGCGAACGCATACACCCCCGGAGAAGACATTCCACTATCTGCGTCTTGCCAATAAGTACCAAGATCTGTAGAACGATACACATTTGAAACTGAACTTCCAGAACTTGCTAAAATTGTTGATCCATCAATGTATAGAGAAGTTACCCATCCATTTGTATTTGGGATTGAAACTGAGTTCCAGGTTGTTCCTATATCTGTTGATCTATAAATCCCACCACCTTTTGTTCCTGCAAATAATCCGGAATCGCACCTCGTAAGTGATCGAATAGTATTAAAAGGAATTCCGTTGCCAGACCACTGCCAAGTTGAACCTTGATCAATTGAGCGGTAAAGTCCTTTGTCTTGAGTACCTGCAAAAATATAATTATCGGTTACAACTAGACTTAAAATTCTACTATTGCCTATACCATTATTTGAAATTTCCCAGGAAAGACCTTCATTGCTAGATCGAAATACACCATGACTTTCAGTACCAACGAAAAGAACGTTATCATTGGAAACCATGACACGAACTAACGTGTCTGTCAATCCTGTTTTTCTTGGAATCCAATTAGCACCGTTATCCACAGACCAGTATACGCCCCTATTACTTGTACCGGCAAAGAGATTGTTTTTATGTTTGGTTAGGCAATTTACAGTCAGACTTTCTATTCCATTTGTTTTTACCCATACTTCAGCTAATTCTGGTCCAGACACAGATTCTTTCTTGCATGATATGAATGTCATTAGGATTGAAAAAATTAAAAAATGAATTAAAAGTTTCATTATTTTCCTTTCTTAAAAAGTATAGAACCCCTAAACCCGCAGTTAGCAAAACAACCAAAACCGGTATGAAGCATTGACTCAGTGTATTCATACTTTAAATAATCAGTGCACTAATTACCAATGATCTGGATTTATCTTGACACGAACCTTATTTAGTTATACGCGATCTTACTAATAACGATAGCGGTATGGGGGCGTTGCCGTCCCGAAGGGCGGCTATGACCTATAACGCATGTTAACTGCTGGTTATATTTTATTTATTTTTATTTCACCCTAAGTGGGATATGCACATTAAAAGTACTTCCATCCGTTTTCTTTCCTACACTTCCTAAAGAACATGCCGAATATAAAACCTGTGGGTTCCCATCTTTATCAATTAATAATTGTGGACGTTCAAGATTACTTACTTTAATTGTATCACCTGAATTTAATATCACTTGCTTCTTCATGAAGAAAGAATTATCAGGTTTTGTCCATTTAATGCCATCCAAGGACTCTAGTATGGCTAATCCCGGCTTTCCTTCTGTTATTTTTCCTGAAAAATCCTTGAACACTACATAGAATTTCCCATGCGTATTATGATACCAAACATAAGGATCTTCACCACTGGCAATGGTGCCATCTTCATTACGTATATCAAACACAAAATGATCTGTTGCTGTAAATGGTCCTGTTGGTGAGTTGGCTTCAGCTACACCATGGACTCCTCTCCAACCAGGATTGTAAAAGTTTCCTTTGAAGTATAATAAGTATTTTCCATCGGAAGGACGTTGAACAACTGAAGGATTAACTACAATTATATTATCAGGCTTAGGTTCTGTACCTTCTGGTGAGGGCTCAACAATGTAATCCGGTTTTACTCTTGTTCTTGGCGATAGA
>JAUVIB010000427.1 GCA_030592985.1 Calditrichaceae bacterium
ATTATTACTATCGGTTCTATTGTATGAGTATGGATATAATAAGTTCCACCTACAGCAACTGGTCCGAAGAATATAAAAACAAAAATATCTCCCAAACCATTATAACCCAACGGAAACGGGCCGCCGGTATATAGGATTCCAAACATAATAGAAAAAATCCCAATTAACAAAATAGGCCAACCCCCACTAAAAACAAGCTACATACCGCAAACAAAAGTCAAAATAAAAACTGAGATAAAACAAAATTTCATTGTTTCCGGTGTTACCAGTTCTGCTTGTGTAAGTCTTAAAGGCCCCTGTCTTTCTATTGTATCCGCACCTTTTAAAAAATCATAATAATCATTGGCAAAATTTGTCCCTATCTGTATTAAAATTGCCGTAAACAAGGTCATAATAGCAGCAGGCCAATGTACCTGCCCTGCTTCATACACCATCGCTACCCCGATAATAACCGGAGAAATGGCTGCCCATAAGGTTCTCGGACGTGTTGCACGAATCCACAATTTCAATAATTCCAAAATAGAAGAATCCTTTTACACTAATAGATAAAGAATAAACGCAATATATTTAAGACATATATCAAAATTCAAACAGTATAGAATTTAATTTCCATGAACACCTTGAACTTGAGTCCATTTTATTTTAGGGTCATTTGGATTACCACACTATTATTTTTTCGTAAAATCTAATTCATGGGTTGTCATTACATTTCCCTCCAATCAATGTGATTTTACATTTTTCATTTAGAATTTTTGTAATTATTGGAGATATGATATATATTGTCTTAAATATTTAATCGAATTGAATTAAATAGTAATAAATACCACCTATGTATTTTTTCGTAAAAATAGTTCAAAACTTATCTAATCGTTTTGTTCTCGCAGCTAAAGAAAAAGAAAACCCAGGTGCTCTAAAAATGATGGTATATTAAAATATTTAAATTGAGATTTCATTACAGGTCCAAAAAAAATCCATGAAAAGACTATTCCCTTTATTCTCACACAAAAATAATTATTATAATTATGACCGTCAAAAAAAATTTTCTTCAAGAGTTGAGTATTATGAAAATAAAAATTGTATAAACAGTTTAGATAAATTAGATCGTTTGGTGAATCCTGATATATCCCCTCATACTGAAATAGAATCCAATGCTAATGAAATCAAGCCTTATAATATTTCCTTTGGTTCTTCCATAAAGAAAACAAAAAAACGGTTGGGAAAACCATCATTTACACTTAATAATTCAGAAATAATTCCCAAGCACTATGTTTTATTTTATAAAACTACTATTAATAAATATAAATTACTGATCCAAATTCATTTTTTTGATAATAAATCCTTTTTTATATGTAATCAAATTTATTCAAGCGATGAATTACTCATACAGGATAAAAAGAAAATCGTCAATCTTATCATGGAGAAATACTGTGATCATCCATTGGATAATGATGATACAATCCTAATAAAACTGTTGGATAATACAGGAAACCTAATATTTACCAATGATGATATTTCCCTTTATATTTTTTATTTAACCGGTAATAAAAAATTCAATTAAACAAAAAGTCCAAAAAGAGGATTTGATAAACAAACAGTTAATGGAAAACCTTTAGATTATGGTTGCCGTTTAAATTTTGAAAAATTCGGTTTCCTTTTCTCCAAAAAGGCATTGCGTCCTTCCTGACCTTCCTCACTCATATAATAAAGCTTAGTTGCATTGCCTGCCAACTCCTGCAAGCCTGCCTGCCCGTCACAATCGGCATTCATGGCTGATTTTAATACACGGATAGCCAAAGGTGAATTAGCCAGTATTTCCCGACACCATTGCACGGTTTCCTCTTCCAATTTCTTCAAAGAAACGACTGTATTAATTAGTCCCATATCCAAAGCCTGTTGTGCGCTGTACTGACGGCATAAAAACCATATTTCACGCGCTTTTTTCTGCCCCACAATACGCGCCAGATAGCTGGAACCATAACCGCCGTCAAATGATCCCACTTTTGGGCCGGTTTGTCCAAACACAGCGTTATCCGCTGCAATAGTTAAATCACATATCAAATGCAGAACGTGCCCGCCGCCAATAGCATAACCGGCTACCATAGCGATTACCGGCTTGGGACAAACACGAATTTGCCGTTGAAAATCAAGCACATTTAAGCGATGCACTCCATCTTTATCTTTATATCCTGCATCGCCGCGTATCCGTTGATCACCGCCTGAACAAAAAGCTTTATCTCCTTCTCCGGTTAAGATAATAACGCCGATATTTGAATCATTCCTGGCATCTTCCAAAGCGGTACTCATTTCCATAACTGTTTGCGGGCGGAAAGCATTACGAACTTCCGGACGGTTTATGGTTATTTTTGCAATACCTTCAAATTTATGATATTTAATATCCTCATAATTTCCGGCGTACTCCCAATTAAAATGACTCATTTTCTCTCCTGTCAATAATAAAATTTTTCTCGATCGCTTCTAAAACAACTTTTTGATTTTCAATATAAATTGTATGTCCGCTTTTTTCAACAACTTTATAAACGATGTTTTTATTTATTAAACACATATCTTGAGCAATGTTTACAAATTTTAAATCATATTCTCCAACAAGGAGCTGAATCTGTAATTTGTTTTCCGACAGTTTTCCCCATAGTGAAGGCTGTTTGCCTGTACCGAGTGAACGCAGGGATTGCGCTAGGCTGACGCCGGAATTTTTGATTCTCCTTTGATATATTCTTTGAAAATCGGATTGCTTTATCATAATTTTAAAGAGCGGCTGCGCATACCAAAATGATAAAAATTGTTCCAACGGCTCTTTCTCTAACTTATCTGCTAAAATTCCATCATGTGTAATACGATTTTTTCTCTCCTTCGCTGTTTTTAAACCGGGTGAAGCTGACTCAAGAATAACGCTAATAAATCGATGTGTATAGTGTAGAGACAGATAAAGCGCTAATCGACCTCCCATTGAATAACCATAAAGATATACTTTATCAAGATCGAGTTCATCCAACAGTTCAATTACAGCTTCAGCGGCTTCCTGCATAGAATTAACATTGGCTGTTTTACCATGCCCGGGTAAATCTATTGTAAGATAGGAATAGTGGTCTTTAATGGATTCGATGATTCCTTCCCAATCTTCTAATATGCCAAGAAAACCATGTAAAAAAAGTATGGGTCTCACCCCTTTTTTTAGATGGCATCTATAATTAACACTATAATCAGGATTCATTTTACCCGTTCTTGTACAATCTGGTTTAATTGCCTATGGAACCTGTGATTGTTAACACTATCTGTTTTAACTTCAATAATTATTGTTTTGTTCTGGTTTTGTGCCTCTGCAAATATTTCTACAAATGTGGACTTATTTTCAACCAAATGATAAGGTATTTCGAATAGTTTTGCGGCATATTGGAATGTAAAAGTATGCGGCGTTAAAAAATATGGTTTGAAAATTTC
>JAUVIB010000280.1 GCA_030592985.1 Calditrichaceae bacterium
GCCGTTAAAATAATCTTCTTCGCCTGTTCCGCAAATGGTTGGAAATTCCGTATCACCATCCATATAGAATTTGATTTCACCCTCTCCCCACCATCCCGGACTTCTTGCTCCGTGAGCCAGATAGGTACCGACATATTGTCCATCACCCTTAATTCCATCGACAATGGTATATACTTCTTTAAATGGCAAACGGTTTACGCGGCGAAACTGTGCATGAAAATAGGGTGTATTAGCATCCACCTTTTCGAGAGAGTAATCGACTTGATAATATAAAGTTGCATTTTTACTGCCTTTATTTTCCATGGTGATCTTACATTTTTTTCTAAACGGCATTTGCCAGTAAGAATTAAAACCGCTTCTCGGATTTACACAAATCGCATAGGAGTTTATCACCGGTTCATTCATTATCCCCCATCCGGCAGCAAAAAAATCACCCACAGGGACTTCAATGGACGGCTCTTTTTCATCATCCCAATAAAAACGTAATATCATCAAGCGGTAGTCTCCAACCGGTGTCATCCAAATGTGATTAATTACTCCTGAACCCTCTATTTCAGCAAGAGTAAATGTTTGGCCGGCCTTAATATGAATATAGGGATTAACTTTCCATCCCTGTCCAAGCTTACGGGCAGCTTTTGCAGCGTTTCCTTCTTCAAGTGTGGCCATTCCGCCTTTGCCTTTTTCACCACTGAAGTTTTCCGGACTAATGGACCTCGTTTTACTCTCTTTTAGTTTGTAGAGATTGCTCATAGCCGACTGAGAAAATAAAAACGATGTCATTAGCAAAACAATAATAATAGTGTTACGTAACATAATCTACCCTCCTTTTGCACTAATCTGATTTACAACAGTTTAAAATTACTTTTTACGCGGATATCTCTTGACGAGCTTCCAATAAGTATACCAAATTCACCGGGTTCAGCAATCCATTTTTTTGTTTTTACATCATAAAAAGAAAGGGCATCTTTCGAAATTTCGAAACGAACTATTTTGCTTTCCCCTTTTTTCAGATGTAAACGTTTAAATCCTTTTAATGATTTAACTTCCCTATCTACACTTGATTTTTTATCACTTATGTAAAGCTGTACGACCTCATCGCCATCCATAGCGCCAGTGTTTTTTACATTCAATGTAACAGTTACACTGCCATCCTGTTTCATGGATTTCTTATCTAATTTCAATCCGCTATATTCAAAGGTAGTATAGGACAATCCGAAGCCAAAGGGGAACGCTGGTTCAATTTTCTTTTTATCATAATAACGATATCCTACATAAATCCCCTCTGTATAATTTGCAAAATCGCGTGGTCCGGGATATGTATCATAAGTAGCAGATCCTTTCCATTCGGCCAGAAAAGTAATAGGAAGTTTTCCTGATGGTGATATATCACCAAATAAAATATCTGCCAACGCATTTCCGCCTTCCTGCCCGGGATACAAAGCGTCTATCACAGCCGGTACATCATCAACCCATTCTGTCATAATTATTGGAGTAGCGCCATAAAGCACAACAACGGTGTTCTTATTAACAGCTGCCACTCTTTTAATTAAATCTTCCTGCGCTTTCGGTAAGGTTAAGCGATCCCTGTCTTTCGCTTCTCCTTCCATCTCAGGATTAAGTCCGACACACAACACGACCAGGTCAGACGCTTTAGCCAATTCAATCGCCTCTTTTGTATCAGAACTTGGTTTAAACTCTTCCAAACCGAGAATACAGCGACAACTTCCCCAATTTTCATAAAACTCAAGTTTTAAATCATATTTTCTGTTTTTCTCAAATTTAAACTGGGTTATTTTATATTTTCCGGGCGATTGATCTGTCCAGGCGTCAACAACTAATTTACCATCAAGATAAAAGCGAATACCATTATCTGACTTTAAGCCAATATCATACCAACCGTCTCCCGGTGAAATCAGTTTCCCCGTCCATCTCGCTGACCAGCGGTCCGTCTGAATTATTTTCGGATCAGGCGATCCCGGCTCATTCTTATTGCGAAATTCACCATATCCCCAATCGAAATTTATATTCTTTTCTACCCTGGTTAAAGCAGGATTTCCTTTTAATTCACGGTTATTGAAATATTCCGCCCAAACGCCGTTTCCTTTTCCCTTATTTTCTGGAAGAGAAAGCATCGAAGATGGAACGATTGGAAGTTCCATTTTGGTAATGGCAATACCGCGTTTATACTCAATATCTTCACATTGACCGATTTTATTTTTAATTCCCATTAAAGGAGAAATCTTGTAATGTCCCTGATTGAAACCACTACCACCACCGCATACTTGTGCGATATTACCATTAGGACCTATAATTGCAATTTTTTTACCCGTTTCTTTATTTAATGGTAAAAAATTGTTATTATTCTTTAACAGGATAATACTTTTTTGGGCGACTTCCAGAGCCAACTTTCGCCGGTAACCGGTATCGGTAAGGCCGCCATAAGATGCAATAGATTCATCAAATAATCCGGCTTTGAACATTACGCGAATTATTCTTCTTACTTTATCATTGATTATGGAAACCGGGACGGTTCCCTTTACTACTTCAGGGAGCAGCAATTCTTTTCCGAGAAATCTCCCGGTTGGCATTTCCAAATCGAGACCGGCTAATGCTGTGGGTACTGTGCTATGAACCCCTCCCCAATCAGATACCACAAATCCTTTAAATCCCCATTCGTTTTTCAACACATCGGTTATTAAGTACTTGCTTTCTGCGGCATAATCCCCATTTACTATATTGTACGCTGTCATTACCGACCAGGTGTCTGCCTCTTTTACTGCGGCCTTGATAGAAGGGAAATATATTTCTTGTAAGCTGCGTTCATCAACCCGGGCATCTACACTAAAACGATTCCACTCCTGGTTATTTGCAGTCATTACTTTAGTGCAAGTAGCAACATTATTACTTTGCATTCCTTTAATATAAGCAACTGTCATTCTTGAGGACAAATATGGATCTTCACTAAAAACCTCAAATGTCCTTCCCCAGTGAGGAGCACGAACAATGTTGATCATTGGAGCAAGAAGCATATTATATCCAAGGTCTCTCGTTTCCTCGCCAATGGCGCTTGCTATTATGTTAATCAAAGAATCATCAAAAGTTGCAGCAAAATTTATTGTTGCAGAATAGTTAGTGGAACCCCCTTTACCATTTGGCCCAAGCGGTCAGTCTGTCATTATAAACTCAGGAATACCAAGACGAATATTACGCCTCGTTTTTGACAGAAAATTCGTGGCGCGAATTAATGTGGCTGGACTATCTGTTTCGGGGTTTGTATTGGTATCAGAATCTATATCATCGTTATCTGCTCCGCTTAACAAATCTATTTTTTCTTCAAGAGTCATTCTTAACAACAAATCATTAAGCCGTTCTTCTACCGGAAGTTTTGCATTCTTGTATGGTGGAATTGGATCAACTTTTTGAGAAAAAGCCGAAGCTGTCATCACAACAAATCCCATGACCAATGAATAAAACAATCGATTGCCTTTTAATAAATTTTTCATACACCATTCGAAAATATTAATTTGCTAAACTCTTTATTATTGTGAATTATGTACAAGGTTACTATATCAATTTACTTTTTAAAGCCAATAAAGCATTCAAAATATTAGATATGTATAAAACCAATAAAATATAAATATTTCTATAAACCAGAACAATAACATCGACTTTTAATATATTATTTATAGTAAAAGAAAACAAACGAAAGTGCATAAAAAATTTTACAAAACAGTCATTAGAAACTAACTTTTTTCAAAGATTATGCTTTGATAAAAACTAAATATTTCCAATATAAAGCATTCGGGAATGTCCATTGAGAGAAAAGTCAATAGGACGCGTGTATTCTAAACAATAGGATTACAATAAAAACTGCTATTCCAACTCTTTTGAATTACGGATAGATTCGATTTTTTGTAATGGTCGTTCCAGTTTATTAGTACGTGTGGTAATCAGCATCTGAAACTCTTTTTGGGCATCGTCAATTCTTTTACCCATTTTCTCCATACCTTCTTTATAATTATCCCACTGTTTACTGAATTCAGATAACAAGGAAAGAATTTGTGAAGCTGTCTGCTCTAAGTTAAAGTTCTCTACCGCATGGTGTATAATAGACAAAATAGCGTATAATGTGATGGGAGAACTGAGAATCACTTTATTTTTAAGGGCGTCATCCATAATACTTTGATCGGCCTCATTTATAAAAGCATATACCTGTTCATTGGGAATAAAAACGATAACATAATCCACCGTATGATCCGCTGGATTGATATAACATCTAACGACAACTTCTTTCACCCGATTTCGGACATCTTTCAAAAAAGCGTTTTTATAACTATTTTTCTCCGTTTCATTTTCACTCTCCAGGTAAGCAAGATAATTATTGAGCGGAAATTTTACATCCATATTCACTTTTAAATTATGAGGCAGAAAAAACGTAAAATCAGGACGGGATGCAGAATCATTACCCGACGTTTGCTTCTGATAATTTATTCCTTCAATAAATCCGGCCATACGCAATACATCTTCCGCCATACGTTCGCCCCATTGTCCGCGAACCTGAGAATTTGACAGCGCTTGATTCAGCTGGGTGGTTGTTTCACGCAGTTTTTGCGTCTGCTCTACCGACTGTCTTAATTGCTCATGTAAAGTACCGAAACTATGTTTACGCTCCCCCTCTATCTTCTGCATTAGTTCCTGGACTTTATTAAGCTCAGATTTCATTATTTTAAGGTTTTGATCAATCAATTCTTTTTTACCCGATAAATTATCCGTATTTCGCTGTGCTTGTTCGCTAAAACTTTTATTTGCCAGTTTAAGAAACTCCTCCGTACTTTTATGTATTGCGTCAAAGGATAAAGAACCAAACGACTCTTTCAATTGGTTAACAATAGTTTCCACATCTTCTTTTTTGCTTTTTTGCAGCGCTTCACTATGTTTTTGCAATTTGAACATTACAAAATATACGAATACACCGCCAATAACAAGCCCGGAAACAAAGATAATTATATCCTGCATTAGTTTTCTCCATTAATTGATCTAAATAATTATTACTAAGTAAAATAAAACCATATTAATGAATAATGTTGTTAAAAACTCCATTATTTCAATTCGATTAATGTAGTGATTTTGTCATGAACAGTGCAAATGGAATATTTTTTTAA
>JAUVIB010000281.1 GCA_030592985.1 Calditrichaceae bacterium
AACCTTTTTTTTACTTTTTCGGATAATCTTCATGGCCATAATACCGCCTGCAAGATCAGCCCCGACGGCGAGGACACCGAAGTACATAGACCCAAGATGGTTCTGATTTTTTCGTTTGAAGGGGATTTTAATAATACATCTATTCTCGTTAAGCTCCAAAACCGATGGTCTTGTATAAAAAATCATTGGTATTTTTGTAAACGCAAAATATCGCACCCAAAGAGTGTCTTTAAAACTATCGCTTAATATATTCATTAAACCACTTTCTATTGTTCTTATTAATTCCTTTATTCACAAATCATCGCTTCATATTGGCCTTAATTGCTTCCCACTGTTCTGCTGTCAGCATTTCCAGAAAATTAAACTCACCGGCTCCGGCTAACCATTCTCCTCCATCAATAGTTATTACTTCACCATTAATATATCCACTGTAGGAAGATAAAAGAAATGCGGCAAGATTTGCCAGCTCCTCATGTTCTCCCACCCGCTTAAGCGGAATACGGTTTATCATTTTCTTTTCAAAGGAGCTATCGGGCATTAGTCTTTCCCAAGCCCCTTTAGTGGGAAACGGTCCCGGAGCAATAGCATTCATCCGTATGCCGTACTTTCCCCATTCAACGGATAGAGACCTCGTTAAATTCAAGACTCCCGCCTTACTAATAGAAGAAGGAACTACATAACCGGACCCGGTCGAAGCATAGGTCGTAACAATGTTAAGAATAGTTCCTGTTTCTTTTTGTTTAATCCAGAGCTTCCCCAAAGCAAGCGTAAAATTGTACGTTCCACGCAAGACAATATCAACAATGGTATCAAAGGCTTTATGGCTTAAATATTCCGTCGGACTAATAAAATTACCGGCAGCGTTATTAATCAGCCCATCAATCCGGCCAAACTCTTCTATTATGGTTTCCAATACTTTAGTTATACTTTTATATTCCCGAATATCAAGTTGGAGTGGTGTTACTTTATTTCCGGTTTTTTGCTGGATTTCTTCCGCCGCCTTTTTCAAAACTTCAACTTTTCGGCTAACAATAACAATATTCGCCCCAAGAGACGAGAGTTTTTCTGCCATTGATCGTCCAAGACCTGTTCCACCACCGGTAATAATAATTGTTTTTTCTTTAAAAATATTATCTTTAAACATTTGCCGTCTCCTTCCAATTATTATTTTATTATTCAAAGTAATAATGAAATAAGCATTTTACCAATTTTTTTCGGAATGAACTTCATGTTGAGTAAACATGTTATTTTTTTATCAATACTTTATTAATTAGTGTTTTACAAAAATTTAAAATTTAAAATAATTAAATTTTTATGTATATTAATCAATTAAGAGTTTATGGTCAAAACTTATTTTTGGTTTTCCCTTTTAATATTACTCTTTGTTATGTGCTAATGGAGTATCTATTATGAAATTAATTTATTTATACCTATCCGGTTTTTTGCTTTTATTAAATTGTACCTCTCCTAAAAATACTACACAAATCGTTAATTTACACCCTGCCCCGATTGATAGCGTTACTATAGAAAGAGGTTTTACTCATTATCGCGCGCATCCTGTTAAGAATAATGGATTTAGTGAAGCAATAAAAAAATATCCTGATAATTTTAAAATACAGGCGGTATACCAGTTAGTTAATTTCCATAAACACTATGGAATAGCGCAATCTAATCTCAGCGATTCTTTGAAAAGAGAACGCTTAATAAAAGGATTTGAAGCTGAGGAAATTAATTATTTTGAATCGGTATATAAAAACTTCCCTTATGATTGTACTGTTTCGTCCTGTATCATTAAAGATGAAAAGGGTAATGAATTTTTCGTATTCGATAATAATAATGATGAAGATTTTACGAATGATCCGATTTTAAAATTTCAAAAAAGCATTAAAGTAGAAGATTCGGATTCCATATATATATCAAGCGTTAAAGGAAATGTTAAATTTGAATATTTTGACGGTTCAAAAGTAACAAACAAAACAATTGTATTAATTTTTGAACGAGAGCATAAAAAGACCAGCACAAGGGATTATTGGAAATTTGATACGCTGCTCGGCGGATCAATTGATTTAGATGGTAAAAAATATAATCTTGTTCTCAACAGCATATTGCCTGCCTACGGTGTCTATAGATATGATTTCATTCGTATCGATTTAGATCAAGATGGCAAATATGATTTCTTTAAAAATGATTATTCTCAGCAAATGTTTTTACCTTTCACTTTTAATAAAATCTCTTATAAAATCACAAAAATTGATCCCTTTGGAAATTATATTAAAATTAAAAAATGTAATAGTCAGAAAATCCTGCCAATAGCGGTTGACCTTCCCGCACCTGATTTTACTGCAACTACTTTAGACTCATCAAAAATTAATTTACACGATTATCGCGGACACTATGTTTTGCTTGGATTCTGGAGCTGTAACAGTATGCATTGTTTAAATCAAATCGGAGAATTACTCGACTATTCAAATAAAGGATTGCATATTATCAATTTCCCTTTTTTTAAAGAGTTTAAACGCTTCTTAAATGAAGAAAACGCAAAAACAGTAGACAAATTAATTGTTATTAACGAATATAATTCAAGCCCGGTTAAAAAACGCTATCAAATTGGTTCAGAGAATGCATATATTTTAATTGATAAGCAAGGTAAAATTGTGCTGATTGAGAAACGAACTAATAAAAAATTAAAGCAAAAATTAGAAGAGATATTCGGCAAACAATTGTCCGATCTTTAACAAATCAGAGCACTTGATAAAAACCCCTGTTAAGGTGTTAATTTAAATTTGTACTTTTAATAGTTAATATTGACCATTAGGTGGATTAATGCAGCATAATAGATTGTTTACATTAAAGTTATATTTTTACAGCTTTTTATTAATTATCAGCATAAGGGCATCTTTTCTATCCGCAGCAGGCTATTATAAACCGACTATCGGCGATCCTGTTACTGAAAAGTGGCGTTGGAAACATTTTGCCGAGTTAGACGGTAAGGGTATACGCTGCATGACGGATGGCGGTGGGAAACATACGGTATGGTTTGGCGTCAATAAAGGGGTTATGAGTTATGACGGTAGCGTATGGCAGAAATACTTTTCTGATAGTCTGTTTGGTAAACCGGTAACGGCCCTATGTACGACTAAAAATGATGAGATATATGCAGGCTCGGAAAATGGGATCAATAAATTTATTAACGGTAAGTGGCAAAAATTACTAACCGAGAATACTCTTCCATCTATGTCTGTCACTGCCATAATAGAGCTGCACAACGGTACTCTGCTTTTTTCAACAGATAGAGGGCTGCTTCAACTAACTAATAATCATCTAATTTATTACACAACAAATGTTGTTATTAATAAATATGCCAAAAAATTTGCAGCTATCAAATTCATTAAAGTACCGGACAACATTTTAATTAATAATAAATTCTATATCAGTTCTATTTATGAAGATCAAACTAATAGAATTTGGATTGGAATAGGATATGTAAACGCCGAATCCGGCAAAATCTGTCTCTCTTCGGTTGATACAAAGAATCCGGAACAACTGATCTTTTCTTTGCAGCATTCTGAGGAACCCGAAAGAGCCTTTTATAAGGGAGTATCCTTTTTACAAACATCAGATAAAAAAATATGGGTTGCCACGGACCAATTTGATAAACGATTGTTTTATTTTTTAGGTTCTGATCCAAAACCACACCATATCTCTTATTTATTTGATGATGAATTTTCTCATACAAATATGATAGAGACAGCGGATCGTTCACTCTGGCTTGGGGCACACGCAGGTAAGTTATTTATTAATAACAACGGCAAATGGACAAAATATCGTTTCCCCGATATCCCGATGCCTACAACCAACCGGGTAATTTTGTTTAAGGGTGCGGATAATAGTATCTGGCTTATCGCCCGGCAAAACCGCGTATATCATCTTGATTATACAGGGAAAAGATGGACCACTTATAAAAATCTTATTTTTCAATGTGAAGATAAATCCAATCGTTCCTGGTTTTTAACTTTGGATAATAAAGCTGTTGTAAATAATCAAAAAGAATGGTTGGCCTACGATACAAATGACGGTCTGATTGATACACCGGTGCGATTGATATATACACGAAAAAATATAATCTGGGCTGCCGGCAGCCATAACGGAGTTGCTGCCACCGCTTATTTTGACGGAAAAAAATGGCACAAACAATTACATCCCACTCTTTCATGGGGAGTTGACTACCGTTCTGTATTTGAGGCACAAGATGGTTCATTATGGTTTGGCTGTGGTGTTGATATTCAAAAGAACCTGGGGCAAACCGGTGGTGTTTTACGACTTCTCCACCCTAATGAAAATAATTCCAAGTGGATTCATTATCAAGTACCCGGAAAAGAACAAAGTTCCTATGGTTTAGGACAGTCTAAAGATAGCACAATGTGGGCCGCCGGAATTATAGCGAGCTATTTTAACGGCAAATACTGGAAGAATGCTAAAAATCCGATTGAATTAACCTATCATACCAATCATATTGCCACCAGTCCCTCAGGCGATATCTGGTATGGTTCCCGGAATTATGGATTGTTTCACTATAATGGAAAAATCTGGACGCATTATACAACCGATGACGGATTAAAAAGTAATTCAATTATTTACATCCTGGCCGAATCGGATAGTAGTGTGATCGTTGCTACTTCTGAGGATATTTGCCGCTTTGATGGACACAAGTGGAATACTGATATTTTACCTTCACAACTAACTATGCCGCATGAAGGTGGATCAATATTTCGTGCATCAAATGGAAATCGATGGATAAATTTAGTAGCCCGTGACTGGGAAAGACGCTCTTTAACCGGGAAAAAGACCCGAAAAGAGGCCTACGAAAACTTTTTTACAGTACTTTATAAACCTGATAAAATGTCCCCCACAACAGAAATCACTTATTATAATAAAACTGTTTTTCAACCCGGAAATTCATTCATATCGTGGAGCGGATATGATCCATGGGAAATCACACCCATCAACCGGCTGCAGTATTCATATCGCATGGATAACGAGGAATGGACGCCATTTGACTATAAAACGAGTAACTTATTTTTATCCTTAAGCAAAGGTTCACACACCTTTGAAGTACGTGCAAGAGATGGGGATTTTAATGTAGCAA
>JAUVIB010000403.1 GCA_030592985.1 Calditrichaceae bacterium
AGTCTCTTTAAACCAATAAGCTGCCAATTGATTTAATACCGCGCCTTTTCCGGGAACCGGTGTTTTCAAAACCATATCAAAGCTGGAAATGCGGTCCGTGGCCACAATTAAACGGCTTTTTTCATCCACACGGAAACTTTCTCGCACCTTACCCGAATGGATTTTTTCAAGCTGTGGTGTATATAAATTAAGTAAAGCGTTCATTCATTTCTCCTGAATTTTTTCTATAAAAATTTATTATTACTCAAATTTTAATTATTAAATTTTTCTATCTCGCCCTAAATGATAGCCCAATAAGCAATAAGTAGTGCCAACATAAAACCCCAGAACTTGTCATTTCGACTGGAATCCCGATGTTTTAGCGGGATGGATTGGAGAAATCTTAATTCTAAAACATATCTATCTGCTCGTGTAATGCACTTTTTGATATAAAAAAACTTATTTAAAATCATCACTCAAATCACGCAATTCTGAATTAACATTATCCATCAAATTATATTTTTTCTTCTTGCTCCATTTCTTAATCTGTTTTTCTCTTTCAATAGCAAGCAATATATCCTGAAACACCTCATAGTAAAGCAATTTATTTATATTATATTTTTTTGTAAATCCATTATTTTGTTTGTTCTTATGCTCATATACTCTACGATGAAGATTATTTGTCATACCAACATACAATACAAGATTACTCCAATTGCTCATTATGTAAACATAATAATATTTTTCATTAGACATACATAAACACTATTTTATAGTCCAAAACTATCAATTACATCTTTAAAATGAACAGTAAAACTTATGATATTAAATAACAATCTTTTTTAATAACGATTTAAGATTTCTCGACTCCGCTCGAAATGACAAACATTCAATAATTTTAATCTAATACATATATGCGAACAACTAACTTATCATTTTGACAATTTTTATCGAAAAAAGTATTTACATCTCTAATGTTTAAAATGCCTCACAGTGGTAAATGCCATAGCTATTCCTAATTCATCACAGCGTTTTGTAACCGATTTATCACGCATTGAACCACCGGGTTGCAAGATTGTTTTAATACCATATTCATTACAGAAATCAATGTTATCAGCAAATGGGAAGAAGGCATCGGAAACCAGAACAGTAATACCCATCTCTTTATCAAAATATTTCTGTTTTTCATCATCAGATCCGTTGAATTCAGCCCCTAAATTATCATAACATTTTTTAAGCGCCAATTGGGTAGAATTGACTCTGTTAGGTTGTCCGCAACCCATTCCAAGAAGCTGATTATAGTCACCGATTTTACGAACAACTACAATTGCATTTGATTTTAACTGCCGAACGGCAATCAAGCCGAAACGCGCTAAATCTTCACTAACCTCCCCACTCTTTTCTGTTACAAACTCCACCTTATCCAATAATTTATTATCTACGGTTTGCCATAAAGCGGTATTAAAAAGTATTTTTACATCAACCGCTGGCTGCAAACGCGCCGGGTCAAATTTTACAACACGCAGATTTTTATGCTGATAAAGATACTGCAATGCCTCCTCACTAAAATCAGGAGCAATAATTACCTCCACAAACTTTCTTTCCATCTTATTTTCGGCGTCAAGATTCAGAAATTTCACTGTTTCTAGCCCAAGTGCGCTGTTAAAAGCTATCACCGAACCAAAAGCCGAAACATTATCCCCCGCCCAGGCCAGCTCAAAAGCTTTACGCTGATCAGGTCCTTCACATAATCCACATGGATTTGTATGTTTAATTACAGCAACACCGTTTTTGTTCAAATCGCGTACGGACTCGATCGCTCCATACATATCCACAATATTATTAAAAGACAGTTCTTTTCCGTGCAAAACTTCCATATCATAAAGGGAATCTTTGGCATTCTTTTCTCTCAGGAAGAAAGCAGACTGGTGACTGTTTTCGCCATAGCGCAGTTCCTGTGCCTGGTTAAAAGAAAACCTTGGCGTTAGCTCTCCTGCCGTTTCATCCATGGTCGAAGCAATCAGGGCGTCGTAGTCCGCTGTATGATTATATACTTTGCGCATCAGGTAAAAACGGGTATCTAATGATATAGAGTCATCGTTTTCAGCCAGCTCATCCTCTACTTTTTGATAATCATAAGGATCGGTAATCACTGTGACATATTTATAGTTTTTAGCCCCAGCCCGCAGCATGGTTGGCCCGCCAATATCGATATTTTCAACAAGCGTGTCTAAATCCGCTCCATCTTCCTTTACCCTGCCAAAGGGATAAAGATTGCAGATAACCATGTCAATGGGTTTTATATTGAGTTTTTCAGCTTCATCGGCATCTTTTTCACGATCATAGAGCAAAGCCGATTCTATCTGAAAAGAAATGGTATTCATACGTCCGCCGAAAGCTTCAGGATTACCGGTGACCTTCGATATATCAATAACTTCAACGCCAGCCTCTTCAAGCACTTTTTTGGTACCACCGGTGGAGATAATTTCACACCCCATTGATGTTAAAATCTGGGCAAACTCTTCAATGCCCGTTTTGTCGGACACACTGATTAAAGCGCGTTTTATCTTTATTTTATCCATTTTACACCCTTATCTATCCTAAGATTTTAATAGTTTTATAATCTATAATTCCCGTCATTATCCCATTCTATTTCTCTTGTCTTTTTTCAATTCTCCTATTTCTTTACGGGCAGCTTCAGCCTCAGCATTAGCTACTTGCAAATCCTTAATATATTTTTCATTATTAATTATTTTTTTTATTTTTTTATTAATATCGTTTTCATCTATGGTTATTTCTGCTTTAATCCAATACTCATAACCTGTCCATTTTTCATCCAAAACAACTATACGAGTAATACCAGCAGTTAAAACTACTATTTTTTTAGAATATGTTTCTTTAATATCTTCATTGTCTTTAATCAAGGTTTCATTTTGAGTAGATATAACTTCACGCTTAATAAATACTGCTACTTCTTCTAATAATAACAATTTCAATTCTTCTAGAGCATTTGTTCTAGATGTAACCTTGCTATCATAATCACTAGCTCTATATGTGTATTCACGAATAAAAGTCTTTTCCTGAGCAAAGAGTGTAGAATTTATTAGGATAATAAAACTAATTATAAAAAAATAAAATATTGATATCTTATACATAGTTTAATTTTTTCTCGCTTCAGTGGCAATTTAACAGATTTAGAAATTCGTAAATATTTATTAAACATTTTTCTGTTTTTCCTATCAAGTAAAGATTTTTCGTTTTTCTTTACCTGACAACCCTATCAAGTAAAGATTATCCGTTTTTCTTTACCTGACATTCTATATTAAGTAAAAGTTTTCTATTTTTCATCACTTGACATTTTTATAAAAACAGGTTATATAATTTCTCATTTATATAATAATTTGTTTTCCATGTCTATTTCTTATTCTCAATATGCTTTATAATATTCTTAAACAATTTCAGCCCCTGTCCGTCTTCGGAAATATCGGGATTTTTACGCTTTAATTTTCCCCAATTTGGATGATTATATAGTGAGAGGAAAGCCTCCGGATGTGGCATCAAACCAAAAATTTGTCCCGACTTATCATTTAAAGCAGCACAATTCAGCTCCGATCCATTGGGATTCAAGGGATACTCAGCAGCTGAATTACCACTTTTATCCACGTAAGTTAAGCAATTCA
>JAUVIB010000246.1 GCA_030592985.1 Calditrichaceae bacterium
CATCCGGTTTCTCAGGGTACTCGCATTTATTCCCAGCAGTTCGGCAGCGCCACCGGGGCCGTGGATTTTGCCATTTGTTTTTGATAACACCTGGCGAATATGCCGGGAAGTCATTTCATCCAAACTATCTGTTTCGGAAGTTCCTCCCAGAATTTCTTTACTTTCTTTTTGCAGTGGCAGATTCATGTGGCTAAAGGTCAGCGGCCCGGACGGATTTAGAATTAAAGCGCGCTCGACAACATTTTGCAATTCACGGACATTTCCAGGCCAATGATAATCCATGAGTAAATCAGTTGCTCCTGGTGATACTGTTGGAATAGCCGGCAATTTTAATTCCCTGGATTTTAAGCTGATAAAATGCTGCAAAAGTACGGGAATGTCCGATCTTCGTTCACGCAGCGGCGGTATCCAGATGGGAAAGACATTGAGCCGGAACCATAAATCCTCACGGAATTGATGCGCCTTTATCATTTCTTCCAGGTTGCGGTTGGTAGCGGCAATAATGCGGATGTCCAGGGGGATTGTTTTCACACCGCCAACACGTTCGATTTCTTTACTCTGTAATACCTTTAATAAACGCACCTGGGCCTGCAGCGGCAGCTCACCTATTTCATCTAAAAAAATAGTCCCCTTATTAGCCCGTTCGAAACGCCCTCTCTTCTGGGCAAGCGCCCCGGTAAAAGCGCCTTTTTCATGACCAAAAAGCTCGCTGTCAATCAGGGTATCGGGAATAGCCCCGCAATTTACACTTACAAAAGGACCATTACTGCGTAAGGAAGAATAATGGATGGCATTGGCGATTACGTCTTTACCGACGCCTGTTTCACCCAAAAGCAATACAGGGCTGTCCAGCGCTGCCACTTGCTGAACCTTATGCATTACCTCTCTCAGCCCAAAATTTGCCCCGACGATTTCATCACCGGATAACCGCCGCAGTTCGCCGTGAAGATAGCGGTTATCATCAGCTAACAAATCTTTCAGCTTAAGCACTTCCCGATGTTTGAGTGTGTTAGATAGGGCAATAACAAACGGTTCTTTTAACATGGAAAGTAATCCTGAGTGTTCTTCATTATATTTTTCCGGACCTCCTGTTATTAATACCAGACTGCCCAGAATTCTCCCACTCGATTTTAATAGCAGTACAATTAGAGATGTGCAAGGAAAATCATGATAACTAAGCATTTCCCTGCTTATGGCATATTTTTGGGGATCTTCGAAAATAAATACATCATTTTCATATGGTAGGTTTTTCAGACCTGCTGAGGCTCGGGCTTCCGCTGATAAAGGCGTTAGCAAATCAAGTTTGCTGCAATCGGAATGAGTTGCCGTGGCAATTGTGCGCATCGCTTCGTAATCATAGTCGTAAGATTGTAGAAACATTCTGTCTAAGGGCATTACTTTTTGCAAATGTTGCAGACTGGATTGTAATGCTTCTTCTATTTCCAGATTGCCACAAATGCATAAAGTGGCTTGGCGAAAAAATTCGTTTTCTTCCATATTGAATTATCCTTGTATTTTGAAAGCCGCCTATTTTAGTATGGTCATATTTGTTAAAAATAACCATGATCACCGTATTTGGCAACAATAATTATCTTATTTGGCGATAAACAGTATATACAGTATTTATAACTACTTGATTTTATTGAACATCTAATTCTGGCACAGTTTTGGCCTAATGATAAGGCAGTCTGTTAATAAATAAAACAAGAAGGAAGCATTATGAAATGGCTGGAAATTATCGAACTTAGATCTGTGGACAGCAATCGGATACTTGTAGAACAAGAACTCAAAAATATAATTGAAGAATTAAAAAAAGAAACTAAGCAACAAATGTTAAAAGTATTCAGCCGCGTCGCTGTTGACAGTGATTTCAGTATTCATATAATACACGACTCAAAAGAAGCGGATACCAACGGCAGTCCTTTGGGTTTAAGACTAGCGTCGACTCTAAAAGAATTTGGACTCATAAATCACAGTGTATGGGTAGAACGTTTCAGCAAATAAGTTCATTTGAAAAAAAAGAGGATTTGAAAAATGGATAATCATAAAGCGATAGTAATAACCGGAACATCAACCGGTATTGGCAAAGCCTGCGCCCTTTATCTGGATAAAATGGGATTTAAAGTTTACGCCGGCGTTCGCAAACAAGCTAACGGCGATAATTTGAAAAAAGAAGCATCTGACAGACTTACACCAATAATTCTCGACGTTACTGATGACGAATCGATCAGTGTGGCGGCAGCCATTATCAAAAAAGAAACTGGTAATCAAGTGTTCGGTCTAATCAATAATGCGGGAATTGGACGCGGCGGGGCATTGGAAGTTACTCCGGTAGCGGAAATACGGAAAGTTATGGAAGTCAATGTGATTGGACTTATGGCAGTAACTCAGGCATTTATTCCCATGCTTCGCAAAAGTAAAGGGCGAATTATCAATATTGGTTCCACATCGAGTCTGTTAGCATTTCCGGGAGCAAGTGTTTATTGTGCATCGAAATTTGCTGTTCGGGCGATTACGGATTCCTTACGAGTTGAATTGAAACCATTTGATATGAAAGTAATTTTGGTGGCTCCCGGGGCAATAGAAAGTGAAATCTGGAAAAAGGGAAAAGCTTACAAGGAAAAATTGCGCGAAACAATCAGTCCTGAGATTTCTCAACTGTATGCACCTCTTATCAAAATCGGAGAAAAGATAAACGCTGAAATAAAAAAAATACCAGCAATTGGAGTGGCAAAAGCTGTGGCTCATGCATTCACTTCATCCAAACCGAAATCCTATTATATAGTAGGGAAAGACGCCAAAGGCGCTGCCAAAGCTGCTAAACTCCCCAAAGGTCTAATGGATTGGATTATTTTAAAACGCATTCAAAAATTGGGAAAATAAGTTGAGGTTAATTTGTTGAATGACGTCATTCCGAACTTGATTCGGAATCGAAAACTTTACAACTGAGACCCTGAAACAAGTTCAGGGTGACGATTATATAATTAATAATATGAATCAGGATAAACTAATGCTGATTAAGTCAATAAAACTTTTATTTATGAGATTGCTTAGCAGACGTATCCATTTTTCGAAAGCGTATGCAGGGAAAACTCTATTAATGGAAGATGGGAAAAAGTTTCAGGTCATCAGAGATATTAAAGTGGATTCAACACAAAAGTCGGACAAATCAGTTGCTGTTTTTAAAGTGCGCTTCAAGTTTTCCGGTCTTCCGCTTGCCGTTAATAAACGTCTTTCAATGATTCCCGCGCCTTTTCTGTTGGCCAAACCCGGATTTTGTGAAAAAATCTGGACGGTGAGTGAAGATGGTTATTTTCAGGGAATATATCAGTGGGCAACAAAGGAATTAGCTGAAGCATATTCGCAGTCATTTATTTTTAAGGTAATGACAAAACGCTCGGCAGAAGGCACTCTTTCTTATGAAATAATCCCAGACAGAGTACTTCCCCACTATGTTAAGAGACTAATCAAATAGGGGTTTATAATGAAAATATTAATATTCGGCGCGGGTCCCTTTGGAAGTTTATATGCATACTTGCTGCACAAAGCAGGGAATGATGTTACAGTTTTAGCCAGAAATGAGCATTATAAATTTTTACAAGAGAGCGGTGTCGTTCTGATCAATGAATTTACGCAGGAAAAAATAATTGAAAAAATGAAAGTGGTTGACTCTTTAGGTGAAGATGATTCATATGATCTCGTGATTGTTTTGATGCGAAAGAACAGTATTAAAAACATACTTCCAGTTCTTAGTAATAATAAGAATATTCAAAATATTCTTTTTATGGGTAATAATGCTCTGGGTTTTGATGGGTATTTGAATTGGCTGCCAAAGGAAAAAGTATTGTTCGGATTCCCTGGCGGCGGTGGTTCAAGAATAAATCACATCGTTCATTACGTCGACAGTGAAAAGCCACATGGTAAAAGATTGCCTATTACAATCGGTGAAGTTGACGGCGAAATAAGAGAAAGAACCAGGCAGATTCAAAACCTTTTTGAGACATCAGGTGTGCCCGTTAATATCGTTGAAGAGATGGATAGTTGGTTAAAATATCATGTGGCATTTGTTCATCCTATAGGGGGCGCCTTATTAAAATGTGGTGATAACTACAAATTAGCAAAGGATAAAGAAATAATCCGAACCTACATTCGAGCTGTAAATGAAGGCAGCAAAGTATTAAAAGCCTTAGGATATAAAAAAAGTTATAATGTTAAATTAAAATTCTTCCAGTGGTTCCCCGAAGCTTTGCTTATAAAAATCTTAACACAAGTTTTTAATTCCAAGTTTGCCGAAGTGGCCATGATGATGCATGCCAATGCAGCTAAAGATGAAATGATTGAACTGGGTAATGAGTTCAAGACTTTAAAAAATCAGACTTCTATAGAAACACCAAACCTGGATGAATTAATAAGTTGTATTCCTTCAAATTAAGGAGATAAAAAAATGAAAAAAGTATTAGTAGCAGGAGCAACCGGATATCTGGGTCGCTACCTGGTAAAAGAATTAAAAAATCAGAATAACCGGGTCCGGGCTCTGGCCAGAAACGCTAAAAAATTAGATAACTTAAGCGAACACATCGATGAAGTATTTGAAGCTGAAGTGACCAAACCGGAAACCTTAAACGGAATTTGTGACGACATTGACGTTATAATATCCTCTATCGGTATAACCAGGCAAAAAGATGGTTTGACTTACATGGATGTGGATTACCAGGGGAATAAAAACCTTTTAGATCTGGCAGTAGAAAAGAAAGTTTCGAAATTTATATTTGTTTCGGTGATAAATACTCACCTGATGAAAGATTTGAAAGGAATCCAGGCCAAAGTACTATTTGAGGAAAAACTTAAGGAATCAGGTTTAGATTATGCAGTTATCCGCCCAACCGGTTTTTTCTCTGACATGCTGGAATTTTTAAATATGGCTAAAAAAGGGAGCGTTTTTCTGTTTGGCAACGGGCAAAATAAAATCAATCCCATCCACGGCGCTGATCTGGCAGAGGTTTGTGTTAAATCTATAGATAATCTTGAAAAGGAAATTAATGTAGGCGGACCGGAAACGTTTACCTTTAAAGAAATTGCTGAACTGGCTTTTAAAGTATTAAACAAAGAGCCTAAAATATCTACCTTACCAATATGGATAATCAAAGTAATTCTGCCATTGATGAGAACATTTACATCATCTAAAACATATGGACCGCTAGAATTTATGATGTCGATTATGACCATAGATGTGGTTGGTGAGTTATATGGAAAAGAAAGGTTGGAAGACTTTTTTAAAGGAGGAAAACCATATGGAAGATATATATCCACATAAAATCTGCACCTGGGATGATCAGGCGGATTGTCAAACCTGCAGTATCCAGGAAAAACTGGTCTGTAAATGGGATAAAAAAAATCTGCGTGGCTTTCACGGAATTGCCTGGCCTCCATTAATCACTATAATATTTGGAATAGTGCTTGTCGGATTTATATCAGGCCTTTGGTGGCCATTGTATGCTTATGTAACTTACTTTTTTCTAATGTTTGGTATTTTAGAAATCCGTTTTCTTTGCAGTCATTGTC
>JAUVIB010000307.1 GCA_030592985.1 Calditrichaceae bacterium
CCCAATCTAAAATCAGCGCCTGCGGCAGCATAGAGATCACCTTCGTATGTAGCGTCAATAAAAACCTTCGCTTTTATAGTTTGAGATATTCCGGACTTTCGATTAGTTATTTTTACTGCTGTCAAACAATTATCTATCAGTTGGGCAGATTCTAAACGCCATCCTTTCAATACCTTGATTTTTTGTTGTTCATGCAGCATTTCTTCAAGGATCGATTCAGCAACCGATGGTTCAAAGTAGTATCCATTACGGCATAACTTTACATTCTCATGGTGCTCTCCATATGTTTCCACATAGTAGGCGTAAACGCGATCGATATAATCCTTGAAGATACCACCGATCATCGACCGATCTTCGATATCACTCTTGCCGAGCCCCCCCGCCATCATTCCACCAATATGGTTATGATACTCAATGAGTGTCACGGTTCGTCCCATCCTTGCTGTTGCCACAGCTGCGGCGATACCTCCCGGAGTTCCACCGATAACTATCACATCAGTCTGATCGGTATTTACCGGGTTACAACCAATTAAAAAAAGAAAAATTAAAAAAATGCTAAAAAATACATTTTTAGTGAATAGTATATTTTTCATTTTGGCTCCTGTAATAAGAATTATTTAAGATTCAAACGAATAAATTGCTGTGGCACCAATTAAAGAAGTGTTTTTATATCTTAAGTCTATTTACCGGATAAATCTTCTGCAATTATTTCTTTTCTTTTAAATTCCGAATTTTTCCAAAATACTTTTAAATTTTTACCTCCATCTGCTTGGAAATAGGAGAGTTTTATTTTATGCCATCCTTTCTGAAGAGCAATTTCTCCCTCTTTCTCATAAGAACTGTGTAATCCATCGTTGTCAACAACCAAATTGTCAGCTATAAACAAACGACTTCCGTCATTGGAAAGCACACTAAATGTATAAACATCTTCCTTTGGAATTTTTATATAACCACTAAATTTTAGCCCAAAAAATTTTGGTAATTCTTCAGTTATATAAGGAAAAACTAACTTTTTAATGTTGCCCTTTTTTGTTGGTTCATATTTATGAAGACCTGCTACTGAATCAATCGATTCAGGTAATTCAAAATATTCATAGTTTAAACCACGAATATTTGTATTCACAGATACAGGCTTTATTGGTTTTTGTTTTATATAATTTGCTTCATATACAGGACGTTTTAATCCATCCGAAGTGAACTCTTTAATCTTTAATCTTGTTGTTTCAGTTACATTGAATGGCTTTGTATATAATAAAGACTTTTGATTTGGTTCTGTACCATCGGTCGTATATCTAATTTCATTATCTTTTTGTTGTGATATAATTTTTACGGTTGCTTCATGAATAAATACTTTTTTAGAATCGAATCCCAAATCAGAATATTTACTAACTATTATCCGTAATGAAACACTAGCTGATGCGGTATCACCTGAAACTACATCAGCTTCCGTGAACTTTGCCATCAATATTTCTCTTGCTGTCGTGCGAGAATAATCGTAGATAATATGAATGGTTCCGTCCGAACTTTGCTGACCATCCGGATATGAAACACCGTTTCTTTCATCAAGCAATAAACCACCTGACCAAGTGTATCCATCATCTTTTGACAAATAAGCCGTTAAATATGAACGTCCAATTTTTTCACTGATCGGTCCGTGTTTAACGAGTAATAAATTTCCTAAAATAAGACGTCTGATGAAGAAACGCGCTGAAGGATGTTGTATTGAAGACTGTATAGGAACACTCCATGTTTTTCCCCGATCATTTGAAATACTCTCTCCAATACCATATTTTGTGCGGATTAGCATCCATAATGATTTATCTTTTCTCTCAACAATCATGTGTTCATCGTAATCACGGACGTCTTTGGGCACATTACATGCTCCCCGAAGGTTAAAGGTTTTTCCTCTATCCTTAGAAACCACAACTCTGGCGCTGTTGTCGGTCTCTCGCCAGGTAGATACCGGCAAAACCCACTCACCAGTTGAAAGAACCGTTGGTTTGCACATCATAATCCCATCTGTAATGCGTCTCGGTGCTGACCACTTTGAATTTTCCTTGTCAGGGTCACTGTTGGTTTTAGACCAAAGCCCTGCTTTGGCTCCATCGTGCCCTATTGATTCAGCCCAGAATACCCAAAGTTTTCCATCCGGGTCTATCCATAACTCAGGATCAAACGCACGAACCGGACCTTCACTGTCAGGATCGATAATAAGTTTTTCTATCCAGGATTTTCCATCATCTCCACTGGTGGCGACAACAACATAGTTGTTTTCATCCTCTGCAGGAGTTTTCCCGGCATACCATACCGCCCAAAGTCGCCCTTCATTACTAATAGCCATGCTTGGAATTCCTTGAAATTTACGACTTGTTAACCTATGCTCCTGACCGGGTATCTCTACTGTACATGACATAAAAATTATTCCAATTAGCGCTGATAGAAGTAGTTTTAGGTTTTTATAATTATTCATTATTTTTCCTAATTTAATATTAATAATTTTTACAATTTAGTTCTTCAATTACCTGATAAACTTAACTCCGGACAAGAAGATGAACAGAAATTATCTCTTTAAAGTACTGATTATTTTTCAACCATTAATACTTAAGTAGTGTCTGAACGGAAAGTGAGGAAAATGTCATTTCGAGCGAAGTCGAGAAATCTATAAATTATTGTAAACGTTAAAGTTAAAGATTTCTCCCTATGGTCGAAATGACGAAAAATGTAACTTTTCGTTCAGACACTAAGTAAGACATAAATTTTTTTATAATGGTTAAAATTAAATTAGGAATTAATCGAACTGTTTTCAATAAATATTATTTTTATTTTTGAAATATTAGCACACATCTGTTAAAAACACTGAAATAAAAATAGTCTTCAATTCAGCAAAATAAATTTGCTGAACATATATTTGTTTTGAGAGAAATTTAGAAGAGACTTAAGTGAACATACTACTTTCCCATGATTGAGTATTTATTTAATATTTGTTATTTTCATCTAAAATTTTTAAAATAGAATAAAAAAAATAGGATATTTGAACTGTTATGAACAGAGAAAAAATAGTAAAAAAAATTATTGAATCAAAGGTGATTGCAATTGTTAGATTGAATAATTCGGAAAAAGTAATTTCGGTTGCAGAAGCAATGATAAAGGGTGGGATATTATCATTAGAAGTAACAATGACCACTCCTAACGCCTTGCAAATTATCAAAGAACTGGACAATAAATATGGTAGTAATCTTCTTATTGGAGTGGGATCCGTTTTAGATGCTGAAACAGCTATTAAAGCAATTGAAGCCGGTGCAAAATATATTATTAGTCCAATATTTAAAAAGACAATTATAGAAGCTTCTCACAAATTGGATATTCCGGCAATACCAGGTTGCTATACACCAACTGAAATCTATCTTGCTCAAGAAGCAGGTGCAGATATTGTTAAAATATTTCCAGCTGATCAATTAGGAACAAGTTATGTCAAGGCTATAAAAGCGCCTATGCCACAATTACGAATTATGCCTACCGGTGGTGTAAGTTTGACCAACGCCGGTGACTGGATAAATGCCGGGGCTTGTGCCGTTGCTGTGGGAAGTGCTCTAACTGATAAAGCGGCTATAAAAGAAAATAACTTTAGAAAAATAACGGAAAATTCTGAATTAATAATCAAGAATATAAAAAATAGAAGCGAGGTATAAAATGCGAAAGAAGATTGTCACATTTGGTGAAATCATGTTACGGTTATCACCGCCTGATTTTAAAAGATTTGTCCAATCTGATTCATATAATGTGAGCTATGGAGGCGCTGAAGCAAATGTTGCAGTTTCCTCGGCAAATTATGGAATGGAAGGTACCTTTGTCACCAAGCTACCTGAGAATGAAATAGGTCAGGCTGCTATTGACAATCTTAGAAGATTTGGAGTTGATACTTCTCATATTGTTCGGGGAGGAAAAAGAATAGGAATCTTTTTTTTAGAATCCGGAGCAAGTCAGCGACCCTCAAAAGTAATTTATGATCGGGAAAACTCAGCAATTAGCAAAGCAAAAAGTGATGAATTCAATTGGGAAAAGATTTTCGAAAATGCTGATTGGTTCCATTGGACTGGTATAACTCCCGCACTTAGCATAAAATCACGGGAAATTCTTAATATTGCTTGCGAGGCTGCAAAATCTAAACAAATTAAGATTAGTTGTGATTTGAATTTTAGAAAAAAATTATGGTCAACTGAAGAAGCTCAAGATGTGATGCGACCTTTAATGAAGTATGTTGATCTATGCATTGCAAACGAAGAGGATGCAGAGAAGAGTTTAGGATTAAAGCCATCAGTTAGTAATGTTGAAAATGCTGAATTAAATGAGGATAGTTATTTTCAATTAGCACAAAAACTAAAAGAGGAGTTTGATTTTGAAACGGTTGCGATAACGCTGCGCGAAAGTTATTCTGCCTCTCGAAATGGGTGGAGTGCCTTACTCCTTGATAATAAAGATTGTAAAGAAGTATATCGCTCAAAAATTTATGATATCCTAATTGTAGATAGAGTTGGTGGGGGTGATTCTTTCGCATCAGGTTTAATTTATGGATTATTAAATAAAACCAACTCTAAAGAAGCATTAGATTTTGCAGTAGCTGCATCGTGTTTAAAACATTCAATTATAGGTGATTATAATTTAGTAACTATAAGTGAAGTTGAAGCATTAGCTAAAGGTAAAGGCTCTGGGAGAGTAGAAAGATAAAAAAATATAATTATTTTTACGATTATGTCTTTTACTCAGCTAATAGCGACTTAACATACTTATTTACAATTAGTTAACGCTATCCCCCTTAGAAAAGGGGGCAAGGGGGATGTAACCCTTATAAATTCAAGAAATTTATATA
>JAUVIB010000447.1 GCA_030592985.1 Calditrichaceae bacterium
AGAAATGACCGGTTATTTCATCTTCTGCAAAGAGAGCAATTTGGGTTAACCCGGGTATATCCTCATAACTGCGTGGACGGTCACCCTCATTGGAACTGGAACGCGGTGGGTATCTCGGATCAAATTCTCTTCCCGGGCCATTATTAAATTCATACCGTGTTGTTATGCCTGTATACCATTTGTGAAGTAATTTCTTAGTTAAAAATTGATTTTGTATGCTTAGATCACTATATATATTCCATGCATGACCTTTCACCCATAGTTTTGAAATGTAAGAAGTAACAAAATATCCTTCTTCAACGCCTTCTTCCATCCGGGAACTGATAATACCGATATCTCTGCTAATAATTTTCTTAATATATGAGTTTTGTCGATTTAAGTTGGCTGAAAAAAGAAATTTAATTAACCCTTTATCACTATAATGATAATTTAGTTTTGTATTATATCTTCCTTCATAATTACGGTTATATCTTTCTGTTTCATTAATATCACCTTCAATAAGCTCCTGTTCGTCGAATGTTTGTGTATAATAAAATCGATTTATCCATTCTAAATTTTTATTTAAAAAATAAGACCGAATATTAAATTGAGCATTCAAACGATTATAAAAATCTCCATTGACTCGTATATCGCGCAAACTCTTAGCATAATTAAGATTCATGTTTATGGCATGGTTTTTCCATTCAAATCCAGCAGCCAGATTAGCTTCTTTATTGCGTGGATTGTATTTGTATTTAAAGCGGAGTGGGGTATATCCACTTTTAGTTTCTACTATTATCGCTCCGCCGGTCAGATCTCCGTACCTTGCTGATGGAATTCCACGTATTACTTCAATTGAGTTAATATTATCAGCAGTTACCTTCCTTAGGTCAATGCCGGCGTTAGTGGTAACACGATATGTTACAGCATCATTTAATTTTGTGTCCATTTGCAAATTTGCATTATTGGACAAGGGCACACCATCAACCAATATTTGAGTTCCGAAAGAAGCGTCTCTATCTGCAGAGCTATTAGTGCTGGTTTGCCGAATACCTATTTGCTTAACATTTTCCAAGCCGGGATTGGTCATTTCCTGTCCGGGAATTAACTCTAATATATCTCCAAGGCTTGAGGCCTGGATATGTTCAATTTCACCAGAGGTGATGATTGTTGTTGTCGATATTTTCTCCGGAAGTAATTCTTTCGTTGTGGTTACTTCAATCCCGCCGATATAAAATTTTTCTTCTTCTTTCTCTGATTTTTGCAGATAAATCACATCATACCAGGTTTGATTTTTACTAATGAGAACATTTAATAAAATAGTACGCCCATAACCGGACGCCATGAAGACGAGTGTGTATGTACCTGTGGGTATTTTTTCGAATTGAAAATAACCGTCATCGTTAGTTTTTGTTGTTAGTCCTAATTCACTAATTTTAACAACGATATTTTTTAGCCCTTTTTCCGATTCAACCGATTTTAAATTTCCTGCAATGTTGCCAAAATCTGCGCTAAAGGAATAGCTTAGATACAATAAAGTAAATATTACTATGTAGAACGGTTGTTTAATGTAGTTCACGTAATTTACCTTTGGGGAAACACATAATTATTTTTCCAAATACAGCTAATTCTATAATGAGTCTGTGTCTGGAAGAAAATTTTATGCACTTTGTATACTTCAATTCGTTTGTGAAATTATCTTCAATTTAAAGTATTTATTCAATATTCATCAATTATTAATAGCAATTTATAGTAAATAGTGTCTGAACGAAAAGTCAATAAATATCGGTAAAATAAGAAAACGGTATCACTTTTTTTTATGGTGTAGAAATGTTGTAAAAACATTTATAATATGACATCTCATAAAAAAAAGGAGACCGAAATGAGTAAGACTAATTTAAGTAAAAAATCACGTAAAACAAAATGGAATCAAGTTGAGTATGATCATTACATCGCAATTGACCGGTCACAGGTAAATATCGCCCTTGTTCGATCAACCTGCAAGAATCCGGAACCCAAAGTGCTTCAATGGGAAAAAAGCGATATAAAATTAGTAAAAGAATATTTAAGTAAATTAAACGGTTCTATTATTATGACAATTGAAGAGACAACCACATCCCACTGGTTGTATGTAGAACTTAAAAGTTTCGTTGATCGAATAATCATTTGCGATCCTTATCATAATCGACTGTTAAGCGATGGCCAAAGACCGACAAAATAGACGCGGGTAAACTTTGTAAACTATTAAGAGGCGGTTTATTAAAAGAAGTATTTCATACAACGGATGAAATGTATAATTATCGTCAACTACTAAGCGCTTATAATGATTTAAAAAAAGCAGGAGTACATATTCAGAATCAACGCAGCGCCGTATATAGAGCACAAGGTTTTCAATATCAAAAAAGTTCTTTACCTGAATTTTAAAAGCAGTTGGATGATAGTGGATTTGTAAAATTTATAACAGATTGGCAAGATGATGTCATAGAAGATTATTATTCTGATAAAGCTGATTTTGAAAAGAAAATAGCAGAAGAGGTAAAAAAAACCAAAATAATGAAAAACCTTTCCAGGATATCCGGAATAGGTACAATATCAGCTTTTAAAATAGTTTCCATAGTAGTACAGCCCCGGAGATTTAAAAACAAAGGTAAATACCTAAGTTATTGTGGATTAGTGTTACTTGAAAAGACCAGTGGAAATAAAAGCTATGGCAAAAGAATATCTCGTTATAACAGACAACTGCACGGTGTTTACATAAGGGCGGCACGGACGGCTATTAAGGGAACTAATAATCCTGTTCATGAATACTATGAAACGTTAACAAAAAAAGGATTAAATCATAAACAGGCAACATTAATGGCGGCACGCTACATAGCAAAAGTAACTTTTGGTATGATGAAAAGCGGGCAGAAATATGAACCATACAGATGGAGAAAAGATGAAGTAAACGCTTAGAGAACAGAACATAGCTCTAAAACATCAATACTACTGTTAAGTAAACTGCTTTCTAAGTGTAATACCAGGAGTTTGGGGATGAGAGTTCATTCGAAATGATGCACCAATAAAGAGTGCCAATTTGTCGGTTAACCCGTCCCATATATTTGAAGACTCATAATTTGCCATAGCCACGCAATATAGTAGGCTCAATATAGACGTATAGTATAAAGTTCAAAAAGTAATCAAATATTTTTAAACAAAAACCAAGACAGCAGATGGGAATATCAGGTGCATTGGTGTACACAAAGAGTGTTCGACCTAAAGTCAGAGTAAAAAAAATGAAATAAATTTCAT
>JAUVIB010000068.1 GCA_030592985.1 Calditrichaceae bacterium
ATCTAAATGATGAAATTTAGATTCCCGATAGCCCGCCTCAGGCGGGCGGGAATGACAAACTATAATGTCTTGAATCCAAGTTCAGCGATGAAATTTACTTTGTTGGTTCTGGCTTGTCCAGGTTAGGTAAAGAAATGATCGACATTAATATTTGATTGACAAACTAAAATCGTTGTGTAATTTTTTCATTACAGCGTAAATATTTTATTTTTTTTATCAACATGGAATAAATTATATGAATTTTTAGTATATTATGCTATCCTATTTCTAAAAAGATCATTTTAATATTAATAAATTTTAAAAACCATTCATTATTAAAGGAGTTTCTAATGGAAAAATTTTATGCTTATTTAGACCAGTTAACAGAATTATCGGTAGTATATGCGCCAAAGCTTCTGTTAACGTTTCTAACTTTGTTTATCGGTTTTTGGATAATTAAAAAAGTGGTAAATACCACAACGAAACTACTTGCTACCAGAGATGTTGAGGTCTCATTAATTAAATTTTTTGACTCATTATTGGGTATTACATTAAAAGCATTATTATTAATCAGTGTGGCCTCAATGGTTGGAATTGCGACCACATCCTTTATCGCCATTCTTGGTGCAGCCGGTTTGGCCATTGGCTTGGCCCTACAAGGAAGTTTGGCGAATTTTGCCAGCGGCGTACTAATTCTCATATTCAAACCTTATAAAATTGGTGATTTTATCGAAGCCGCTGGAATCAAGGGATCTGTGCATGAAATTCAGGTATTTAATACTGTTATAAAAACACCCGATAATAAAACAATTATTATTCCTAACAGCCAGGTTTCTTCCGGAAGTATCACCAACTATTCAACCGAAGCCACGCGACGCGTCGATATGACTTTTGGAATTGGTTATAGTGATGATATTGACAAAGCTAAGTCTGTACTTAGTAAACTATTGAAAGAAGACTCAAGAGTTCTGGACAATCCGGAAATAATGATTGTTGTGTCAGAACTTGCCGACAGCTCTGTCAATTTTTCAGTTAGAGGCTGGGTTAAGGCCGAAGATTATTGGGGTGTATATTTTGATATGCATGAAAAAGTTAAAAAGACTTTCGACAAAGAGAATATATCTATTCCCTTTCCGCAAACAGATGTCCATCTTTTCCAAGAGAAATAATTAATTCTATGTAAAAAGAAGTCCCGTCTATTATCTTAATAAACGGGACTTCTTTATTAAACGACTCTATTATGTGTCTATCCTTTTTTAGCCTGCGATCTTTGAATTCTCGCCCAGGTATCTCTTAAACCGACAGTTCTGTTAAAGACCAAATTATCTTTGCCGGAATCAACCGAATCAAGGCAAAAATAACCGAGACGCATGAATTGAAATCGATTTTCCACAGTCGATTCAGCAAGACTCGGTTCCAGTTTGCAATTTTTAATACTTTCAAGAGAATCCGGATTTAGGTTATTTGTAAAATTATCCCCATCATCAGGATTTTCTTTATTAAAAAGATGGTCATAAAGGCGCACTTCACCATTAATAGCGTGTCGCGCCGATACCCAATGCAAAGTTCCTTTTACTTTCCGCCCATCATCCGACCAACCACCGCGGGTTTTCGGATCATAAGTGCAATGAATCTCCAAAATTTCTGCGGTTTTTTCATCTTTAATCACTTCAATACAGGAAATATAATAGGCATGTTTCAAACGTACTTCGCGTCCCGGAGCTAAGCGGAAATATTTTGGCGGCGGATCTTCTTCAAAATCGGTTTTCTCGATATATATTATCTTTGAAAAGGGTATTTTCCGTGTACCCATAGATTCATCTTCCGGGTTATTAACAGCATCTAATTCTTCCGTCTGCTCCTCAGGATAGTTAGTGATGACTACCTTAAGTGGATTCAAAACTGCCATCACCCGTCTCGCTTTTTGATTTAAATCGTCACGCAGCGTGTGCTCCAACAAGGCAATATCAACAGTACTGTCACTTTTAGCGACGCCAATTTTATCTGCAAAATTCCGTATTGCTTGTGCTGTATACCCCCTCCGCCGTAGCCCGGACAGGGTCGGCATACGGGGATCATCCCATCCGGATACCTGGTTTTCAGAAACCAGGCGTAATAATTTCCGTTTACTCATCACTGTATAAGTTAAATTCAAACGCGCAAATTCAATCTGTGTGGGATGATAAATTTCAAGTTCATCCAAAAACCAATTATAGAGCGGGCGGTGGTCTTCAAACTCGAGTGTACAAATGGAATGGGTTATTTTTTCAATTGAATCCGACTGCCCATGAGCAAAGTCATACATGGGATAAATATGCCACATGTCTCCGGTGCGGTGATGTATCGCATTAATGATACGATACATAGCCGGGTCACGCATATTCAGATTCGGTGAAGTCATATCGATTTTAGCTCGTAAAACCATTTCTCCATTTTTAAAACCCCCTGCTTTCATTCTCTCAAAAAGGTCTAAATTTTCTTCAACACTACGGTTACGATAGGGGCTTTCTTTGCCTGGTTCCTTTAAAGTACCCCGGTAGGCACGTATCTCATTTGCACTCAAACTGTCCACATAGGCTTTGCCTTTTTTTATCAATTTGACTGCATACTCAAAAAGCTGATCAAAGTAATCGGATGCAAAAAACTGATTTTCGCCCCAGTCAAACCCCAACCAGCGTACATCTTTAATGATAGCTTTAATATATTCATCTTCTTCTTTAATAGGATTTGTATCATCAAATCGTAAATGATAAACGCCGCTATAATCACTTGCAATACCGAAATTCAGGCAAATGGATTTTGCATGGCCAATATGGAGATATCCATTTGGTTCGGGTGGAAAACGAGTAACCACCCTGCCGTCATACTTTCCGCTTTTTAAATCATCATCGATAATATTGCGAATAAAGTTTGACGGTTTTTCTGTTTTTTCTATTTCACTTGTTTTCTCTTTGGGCTCTCTCATAATCATACCTCGATATATTTAAACAAAAAATCCTACCAAAAATTATCGGTAGGACTTTAAATTTTGTGCGAAAGGGGGGATTTGAACCCCCACGTCCTTGCGGACACTAGACCCTGAACCTAGCGCGTCTGCCAATTTCACCACTTTCGCGATGGCGAAAATTTACAAAACAGAAAGACCTAAATCAAAATTAATGTTATACAACATAAATAATATTTTCTTGCAATCTGATTTTGCTTTCAATAGCTTATAAAATAAGCAGGAAAATATTAGAAAGTTAGGTGAAAAATGGAAAATTCGAATTATGATGTTATTATTATTGGCTCAGGTGCCGGTGGATTGGCTGCGGCTGTTCCGCTAGCACAAGCGGGATTGAGTGTGATTGTTTATGAGCAGCACGAAGTACCCGGTGGCTGGACCCACTCATTTATTCTTAATAATAAATACCGCTTCAGCCCTGGTGTACACTATATCGGCGGAATCGGGCCCGGTGGTTCCATGAAGAAAATTTATGAAGGACTCGGTGTTTCCAATGACCTCTCTTTTTATGAACTGAATCCGAACGGTTATGACCATATTATGATTGCAAATGAACAATTTGATTTGCCAAAGGGTAAGGAGAATTTATCTGCAAAATTAAAAGAACGTTTTCCGCATGAGGAGAAAGGAATTGACAGCTATCTGAATATGGTTAGTAAAATGATTAAGACATTACAATCTCTCGGAGATATCGAAACTATTGGTGGTGCTATAAAATCTATCAGTAAAACAATGCCGGTTATTAAATGGCTGTTTTTATCCGGACAAGACTTAATAGATCGTTATATTAGCGATCCTCTACTTAAGGGAATTCTATCTGCCCAATCGGGTGACCATGGTATGCCTCCTTCACAGGTATCGGCTTTTGTTCATGCCGGAATTACCCACCATTATTTTGATGGGGGCTATTACCCAAAGGGAGGCGCTTATACTATTCCCAGGGCTTTTATAAAGGCATTGAAACGAGCAGGCGGAGAAATTCGTGTAAAAAATCCGGTTGAAAAAATTCTAATTAAAGATAAAAAAGTAATCGGTATACAGTTAGCTGATGGCAGCGAAATCACCGCTAAATATATCATCAGCAATGCTGACCCTGAAACAACATTTGGGAAAATGATTGGGCGCGGACATCTTAGCAAAAAATTAAATCGGAAGTTAAACAAAGTTAAATATTCCATATCTTCCCTCAGCCTATTCTTTGCAGTAGATATGGATTTACAAGCTGCCGGATTGGACTCAGGAAATTACTGGCTTTATGACCATGAAGATCTTAACCGACTTTATCGTATGGCCCAAAATGGGGAAACCCTTGTTTTAGATGAATTTCCCGCTCTGTTTTTGACCATCACTACATTGAAAGACCCAACTAAAAAAATTAAAGAAGGACATCATACTTGCGAAGCATTTGCCTTCGTGGGATATAACGCTTTTTCCAAATGGTCTAATGAAGTATCCGGCAAGCGGTCCGAAGATTATCAAGAACTAAAAAAAAATCTTGCAGAATCTATGTTTAAAGCTATCGAAAAACGGATCCCGGGTATTCGCGAGAAGGTGGTTTATTGGAACCTAGGAACACCGCTTACCAATGAGCATTATATTAATACAACACGTGGGAATATATACGGTATTGAAAAAAGCCGTAAACAGGTAGGCCCGGGGGCGTTTCCAATTCAAACAGAGTTTAAAAATTTATTGATGTGCGGCGCCAGTACCTTAAGTCATGGCATTGCCGGTGTTACGGTTTCCGGGTTGGCGGCAGCGGCAAAAATCCTGCAATGCGACCGTTCCTACTTATTAAATCAAAAAGGCCCAGAACTAAAGGTAGAGTTATCTGATAAAAACAATCCATTAAATGGAACTGATTAGGTTATGTTCCGTTAAGATTTAATAGCCTTTAAATTTATTACCATGAAAATGAATTTAAACTTCAGTAATTATAATTTTAGGATTTCTTTAACTAATCTTATATCTTTGATTTTACCTTTTAGTCAAAATTATGGACTTAAACCTTGTGAAAGCGTAACATGTTCAAAACAATAAAATCTAAATTTATCTTTGTTACAGTTGTTTTCATTATACTAAGTGTTAGTATTCCCACATTTTTTCTATTAACACAGTTTAAAAAGAATTTTCACCAACGCTCCGAAACGATGTTGAAGGCTACTTTATATGTAGTTAATAACGGGATTTTAAATGAAATGAAGCTGCCAGGAGAGCATAAAAATATTCAACATGTTATCGATAATATTGCGGAATTGAAAAGTATTTCCCATATCAGGATACTTGATAATAACGGCATAATTAAATATTCTACTATCGTCAACGAGCGGGATAAAAAACTAGCAGACCTGGATTCCCATCATTTTGACGAGACCGGCTCTTATAACACCACTATCAACTTCATAGATAAACATAAAGTATATTCATCTATTCAGCCAATAAAAAATGAAACTTTTTGTCAATCTTGCCATAAAGAAGGAAATACAATTGCCTATTTAGATGTTGATATACATTTAACTCCTGCAGAACGTGCATTTTATACCGGCTCCATGCATATTATCCTTTTATCTCTCGTAGTGATTATCATCTTGACCTTTGGCTTTTATATACTGTTTAATAGTTTTATTAACAAGCCTTTGACCAGATTCATGCGTGCACTGGATAGTGTCAATTCGGGGAAACTGGATATTTTTCTTCCTGCTGAGAAAGAAGATGAATTTGGTAAAATCGAAGGTCATTTTAACCGTATGGTAAAGCATCTTCGGGAATCCATGGAACAAATAGATGAAATGCATTTTGAGCAATTACAAAGGGCAGACAAAATGGTTACTCTGGGGGAATTGGCCGCGGAAATGAGTCATGAAATCAATAATCCTGCCGGAATTATTATGTCCCGTATTGATTATCTACTCCTTGAAGCTGAGGATAATAAATTTTTGAAAAACTATTTTGAAGATTTTAAAGTGCTTCAGCAACAAATTGAAAAAGTTTCAACAATTACCGGTAATATTTTAAAATATAGCAAAAAACTTCCAAGAAATGTACATGCTATTAATCTCGGCCAGCTCGTTGAGAATAGTTTGCGGATTCTTGAACCACAGATACAGAAACACAATATTACAATCAAACGGGAATACACGTGTGAATCTACTTGTGATAAATCCAGAATTTTGGGTGACCCACAACAGATTGAGCAAATCCTCATTAATATTATTAATAATGCTATTGATAGTATAAGAAAAAGTGGTGAGATATTAATTGGAATTAAATGTTTAAGTGAAGGGGATATTCAACTTACTCTATCAGATAATGGGATAGGAATGTCAGAGGAGATACGCTCACAAATTTTTTCTCCGTTTTTTACAACAAAATCTCCGGAAAAGGGTACCGGACTGGGATTATATATTGTTAAAAAAATATGTGACAGCCATAATGCAGAAATTTTCTGCTTTAGTGAAGAATCAATAGGAACTACTTTTATAATAACATTTATTGGGGAAAGAGATAAAGTATGAAAAGAATTTTAATCATCGATGATGAAGAGGAAATGTTAAACAGCTTAAGTAAAATCCTTTCCAGACGACCTGAATTTAAGCTAACATTGCTACAGGATGCTAATAAAGCTTTACAACTAATCGCTTCACAATCCTTTGATTTAATTATTACTGATTTAAGGATGAAAGAAGTTTCCGGGATGGATATTCTTGAAGCAGCTTTTCAGGCAGATAATAACAATAAAGTGATAATTATATCCGGTTACGGAACTATTGAGACAAGTGTGGATGCAATTCGTTATGGAGCTGCAGATTTTCTAGAAAAGCCGTTTACAGCAAATAAACTATTTAACAGTATTGATAATATTTTAAATGCGGAAAATATACAGAAAGAAGTCGATCATGAGGAAGTTCCATCTAAACAAATTTTCGAAAGTATCATTTATAAAAGTGAACAAATTTCAAAAATTGTACAACTAATTAAGAGAGTTTCCCCAAGTAACACCAGTATCCTGATTACCGGAGAAAGCGGCACAGGGAAAGAGCTAATTGCACGGGCGATTCATAATTTGAGTCCTCGTAAATTAAATCCCTTTGTTCCAGTTAATTGCGGAGCCTTGCCTGAGAACCTGTTTGAAAGTGAATTATTTGGTCATGAACGTGGCGCATTTACCGGAGCGGTTCGTACCAAACCCGGGTTGCTTGAGTTTGCCGATACAGGAACTTTCTTTTTTGATGAAATTGGAGATTTAGGGCTGTCACTGCAGGTGAAACTTTTACGTATGCTTGAAGATCGTAAGATTCGTAGAATTGGTAATGTTAAAGAAATTCCTATTGATGTACGTATTGTTGTAGCAACGAATAAAAATCTTGAAAGATTGATAGAACAAAATTTATTCCGAGAAGACTTATATTACCGTTTAACCACCATGAGAATTGAGATTCCTCCTCTCCGTCAACGACCGGATGATATCATGCCAATTGCCAATCATATATTAAGTACCATTTGCAAGGATAATAGCGGCTATAAATGTTCGTTCTCACAAGAAGCTAAGGAGCAATTGGAAGCTTACTCCTGGCCGGGAAATGTTCGTGAATTACAAAACATAATTCAACATGCTTACCTGTTGCGCAGTAGTGAGGTGATTAAAGCAGAAGATCTTCCAAATTCTACAAAAAGCAATAAATCTTGTATAACAGATAAATTCTTAAAACTTCCGTATAAAGAAGCAAAAAGTAAAATTACACAAGAATTTGAGATTGCTTATTTAAAATATAATTTGCAAAAATATGAAGGAAATATTTCAAAAACAGCTGAAGTTTGTGGTATGGATCGGCGCACTATTCACCGCTTGTTAAAAAAAGAAGATATCATTGTTTGAATCTTTTTGCAAATCTATTGGGAATAACCTCATTTTTCCTGGAATGTAAATCTGAAGTTAAACCTTGCGAATCAAACTGAATAGAGTGAGCCCTGGCCTGTTCAGATTAATAATAATATAGAACAACTCATAGTGCCAACAAAGTTAACATAATGACCACTATGTGGACATTAATATTGCCAATTTCACATTAACAACCTATACTTATATTTTTATTTATATCAAATCTAATTTTAAAAATACTGCTAACCTCAATAAATACAACAGAATAATGCGTTTTCTACAAATTCCTTCCAATTTTTAGGTTCCAATTTCCTTAATTGGCACAATGATTGCATTTAATAAAATTAGAATATATACCAATTGGAGGAATCATGTATAAATCAATTTTAATACTCATCAGTTTTACTTTTATTTTATCTTCATGTTATACTCAGTTTGCATTGACCGAATCATCTACAGCTTATATTCCTGATGTTCAATACGATTATGATGATGACGATAGTTATTATGACACCTCAGCATCAGATTATGAAGATTATTATGAGCCTGAAGGATATTATTCCGATGGTGAATATTATGAATTTAATTATTATGATTCATGGTATAGTAATTATTATTATTATCCTAGTTGGGGATATTATACCGGTTGGTATTCACCCTATTGGTGTCGCCCTGTTTATGTTTCTCCCGGTTATGGATATTGTCCCCCATATTATAATGATTGGTGGTATAATGGCAGCGGCGGTAGTATGGTACCTGTTACCAGAACTCCGCGCTCTTTTGATAAAGGCAATAAAAAAAGAGTAATACCCAAAAAAGGGCGAAATCCACGCCCTAACCCTGCGATAGCATCAGGATCTTCCGGTTCCACAATAATACCTTCAAGGGGAAGTCAACATCTTGATAAAAGAAAACCTCGAAACTCTGAAAATATAACACAATTACCATCACGCAACGGTGGAAATGTAGTGGCTATTGGTTCATCTACAGGTAAAACGAAACAGAAAACAATTGCTTCTAAGCCGCGTAAAACAACAACCCGAGATAGTCGTCGTAAGTATTACAATCCTATACGTATTTCGACAAAACCAATAGCAGTAAAACCAGTAAAATCGAGTTCAACAAAATCAAGGAGTCGCAATAATAATAACTCAAAATCCTATAATACTAGGAGTACAAATAGTAGTAGTTCTCCTTCTTACAGATCGACACCAAGCCATAGATCATCACCAAGTGTTAGCCGTACTTCATCATCGCCTTCAGGAAGCAGGAGTTCTTCTAACTCATCAAATAAATCAACTACTTCGCGCAGGCGTAGATAACCCGGTAATATATTTATATCTTATTATGAAATGGAAGGTTAAAAAAATAATGAAAAACTCGATATTGTTAACATTGTTTACACTTTTTTTAACGCACACCATCCAGGCCCAAACAGCAGAGGATGCTTTAAATTTAATTACCAATGAAAGTGGATTTGGAATACGTGCAGCCTCCATGGGGAACGCTTTTACAGCCCTCGCTGATGATTATTCCGCCGTTTACTGGAATCCTGCCGGCCTTGCACAGTCAAAAAATACCATATTTAGCGGAGGACTTTATAATCTGAGTATTAATACTGACACAGATTATCTCGGAAATATAACCAGTGGTAATCGTAATTATACAAAATTTCAGAGCATCGGATTTGTTTTTCCATTTCCTGTAAGCAGAGGCGCTTTTTCCATTGCTGCCGGCTATCAACGCGTTCAGGATCTTGATCAATATATTGAATTTACCGGCTACAATACCAATAGCAGTGGTCCGATTTTTGATTTCGGTCAAGATGAACTTATTCCATTCGATAAAAATATTCAGCAAACACAAAAAGTAGCATCTGAAGGTTATATGAGTCAATGGTCAATAGCAGCTGCAATGGATTTATCACCAAACTTATCCGGCGGAATTACTATAAATTTTATCGGCGGTAAGGAAACCTATACTTCTGATTATTTCCAAGAGGATATTTATAACCATTATGAAATTTTTCCATCCGATTTGTATTCATACAACTATAAACAGACAATCAACAGTACTTTTTCCGGAGTAGAATATAAATTTGGCGGCCTCTGGCGTTTTGGGAAAATATTTCGTTTTGCTGGTACAATAACATTCCCTTATGGGCTTACCGTTGAAGAAAATTGGTCTGAAAATGATAATCTTGCATATGACAATGGCGATGTAGATGCGAGTGATCTTGGTGATGGTTATTTTGATTATATTATTAAGCAACCCTTTAAATTCAGTGCCGGTGTATCCATTCATTCTCCCGCTCTTATCTTAAGCGGCTCCGCAACATATATCGACTGGCGTCAAACACGCTACGAAATACCGGATGATGCAGATCCCTATGATTATGAATATCTTATGGAAGAGAATGTTTTTTTTCAGAATGACTATAGAGCCGTTCTTTCCTATTCAGCGGGAGCAGAACTTAGACTTTTTAGCTCAAAGAGATTACGACTCCGCGCCGGCTATCGTTATTTACCTTCGCCTTTAAATAATGTTGATACAGAGTACGATAAACAATATTACTCAGGCGGAATTGCTTATCAAATTGATATAAACTCCACCTTTGAAGTTAGTTATGTTCGTGGAATGTGGAAAACAAATACTGCTTATTATTATACTGATTATGCCTCCCAAAATATTACCACCGAAAAATATCTTGCCGGCTTGGTACTTAGATTCTAAAAAAATTATTAAGTTGTAAAAAAAGATTTATTAACGTATTGTGCCTCCTATTAACAAGAATATTCTAACCTAATTACATAAGTCTTCTTCCGAGAAATATTTTTTATACACTCCTTAACCCAGTAATCCCTCGGTAGCTTGGGACTTTGGAACGAATTGACTGTGTCAATTCAGCATCGACACAGTCGATGCACTCCAAAAATCGCATTTCCTCCCAAGCCACCAAGGGATTACATAGCCCCGCTTAAATGCTTTGCCTTTTATTATAGAAGGATG
>JAUVIB010000227.1 GCA_030592985.1 Calditrichaceae bacterium
AACGGCATATCAAATTTTTGTATCAAAAAACAAAGAAATAACAAAACATATCTGGGATTCCGGCAGAATCAATTCATCTTTACCGCACCAGATTTCTTATAATGGTATAGAGTTGGAGAGCAATTCACGGTATTTTTGGAAAGTATGTATCTGGGATAAAGATGGCAAAATACATGATAGTAAAACCTCAAATTTTTGGACGACTCTTTTATTTCATAATGATTGGGCTGCCAAATGGATTGGGGCCGGTCCGTCGATTGAGTCTCGGTTACCAAATGGATTCTTAAAAAATGTTGATGAACAATATTCTCTTACTGATACTATCAAACATAATGGACGTTCAAGCCTTTTGAGAAATGAATTCGAATGCTCAAGGAAAATTAAAAATGCCAGAGTATATGTTACAGGTCTGGGATATTATGAACTTTATTTAAACGGTAAACGCGTTGGAGATCATGTTCTCTCCCCGGCTAAAACAAATTATCATAAAGAAGTTTTATATGATACTTACAATGTAACAACTCAATTAAAAGAGGGGAGTAATGCCGTTGGGATTCATCTTGGGAACGGCTGGTTTAATCCCTATAAAAAATGGTGGCAAGAATATAGAATGCAGTGGTTTGGCGCTAAGAGAGCGCTATTGCAATTACATATTGAATATGAGAATGGCGACAATACTATTATCACTACAAATGAGAATTGGAAGTATAATCATGGACCCGTTCTATATAACTGTATTTATGATGGTGAATTATATGATGCTACTCAAGAAAGTTTAAATTGGTCAAACATAAATTTTGATGACTCCAACTGGAAAAATGTAAATATTGTTGAACCACCGGGTGGTGAATTCCGCTCACAAAAAATGCCGGCAATTAAAGTCACGGAAATAATCAATCCTGTTAGAGTTTTCAAACCCAAAGCGGATATATTGGTTTATGATATGGGTCAGAATTTTGCCGGATGGGCAAAAATTACTGTTCGTGGAAAACGAGGTACAAAACTTCATTTGCAGTTTGCTGAAGATATTAATGAAAACGGGACAATTGACATAACAAGTAATGAACATGCAAAAGCTGAAGCTACATACATTTTAAAAGGTGAAGGTTCCGAGACGTATGAACCGAGATTTACTTTTTATGGATACAAATATGTACAAGTTACAGCTGAACCTTTTCTGCCTGAAATCGAGAATATTCAGGGCTGCGTTGTTCATTCAGATAATAAATTGAGCGGACATTTTCAATGTGGCAATGAGACAATCAATAAAATTCATTCCGCAACTGTCTGGTCTCAAAAGAGTAACATGATTGGTTTTCCACTTGACTGTCCGCAGCGTGACGAACGTCTTGGCTGGTTCGGTGATGCACAGGTAACTGCCGAAGAAGCCATGTTTAATTTTGATATGCCCTTATTTTATTATAATTGGATAACCGGGATCAGAAAAAACCAGGATCCTTTAAGCGGTGACATCCCTATCATTTCCCCTCGTCCATATATTTGGGATGAAGGCGTTGAATGGAGCAGTACTTACATTATTTTACTGTGGAAATATTATATCTATTATGGCGACAAAAAAATACTTAGTGAGAATTATAATGCCATGAAACGCTATGTCAGTTTTCTTGATTCTATTGCAAACAATCATATTTTAAAGCAAGGCTGGATAGGTGATTGGGGAAGCCTTGTTGAAGATTGGAAGGAAGGTGAACCGGAATCTGTACCTACTGCTTTTTACTATTGGAACTCAACTATCCTCTCTAAAATTGCCGACGTACTGGGAGAAAGAACAAATTCAGCATATTTTTCCCATAAGGCTGATCTTATTAAAGAAGCTTATAATAATAGATTTTTTAATCCGCAAAAAAAGGAATATAACGATGGCAGCCAGATGGCCAACGCATTCCCTTTATATTTAGATCTTGTTCCAAAGGAGTATAAAAAAGCCGTTCTTAATAATTTGGTTGATAATATTCTCAATAAAAATAACGGTCATTTGACGACAGGTGTACTGGGTTCAAAATACATGATTGACGCCCTGACTATGGAAGGAAGAGCGGATGTCGCCTATCTTCTTGCTACACAAACAGGATACCCAAGTTGGAGTGACATGGTAGAAAAATACACAACCATGTGTGAATTCTGGACACTTAAACAATCTCATAACCATGTTATGACCGGCAGTATTGATGCTTTTTTTTATAATACTTTGGCCGGTATTAATTTTGATGAAAATTATCCGGGCTGTGAAAGAATAATTATCAAACCATATATTCCGGAATCACTTCCGTATGTAACAGCTTCTGTGGAAACGATTAGAGGAAAAGTCAGTGTACACTGGGAAAATAATGATACAGAACTAAGATTAAAGATTGCCATACCCGCTAATGTAACCGCAGATGTTTATATCCCGGCAGAAAATGAATCGAATATTCTTGAAGGCGATACAAAAGCAAGTGAAAGTAATGGCGTCAGATTTTTAGACTCGACAGAGAAGACAATACATTATTTAGTAAACTCGGGGGAGTATGAATTTGTAATCCAACGATAGTGTCCAATTAATAGTACACTGAGAATAATATAGCTTGGTTTTAAATGGATCAATTATAATAATTTTGTCCAAAGTACTCAGGTAAATCCATGCCATTGGTGCAATGGAGAAATTACAATACTTAAATTAGGTTAATTGATTATGTCCTTAGCTCAGCAAGTAATAAATAAATTTCTTGAATTTAAAAGGGTTACATCCCCCTTGCCCCCTTTTCTAAGGGGGATAGCGTTAACTAATTGTAAATACATACGTTAAGTCGCTATTAACTGAGTTAAAGACATAATCGTTTAAGTTAAACCTCTATTTATTTGATTTCATATCCATAAATAACCGGACTTGAATCCGCTCCCCAATCATTTGTACCATAATGATCACTGGAACCTTCTACACCAATTGCAATATCAATTTTTTTGCCGCGATACATTAACATTTTACCGAAATGATCTTTAAGAAAACCTGCCAATTCAGCTTTTACTTCTACTTCTGAACCATCGGGTGAAAGAGCAATTATTATATCCTCACTCGTTCCTTCCGTATAATCGTGTGTTATAAAGAGCGACTTATTTCGCTTTACATATTCAATTTTATAACTTTCTCTTTTCTTTCCATCTCTTCCTTTTGGGGAGTAGTAAGAAGGACCAAGTTTTAACTCTCCACTCAAAACCTCTTTCTCTGCTCCAATGCCTGTAAACCCAAAAAATGTTTTCATAAAGCGATTTCCCACAAATTCAAATTGAGCTTCACAGTCATCACCCATGGAGATACCAAAATAACAATTATCATCTCTGGTAGGTGGATAGCCTGTAGAAGCATCTGTATCAACATCTATGTAAGCATACCAATAATATCTGCCCTTCTTTCCTGTTCTGCCATGTGCTCCGACAACTCTGGAATATAAGTATAGATACTTATCATCGTTTGTCACTTTAAATTCTAAAAGATCTGTATCCGGATTTGTAAAAAGATAGGACACATAATCACCTTTAATATCTGACACTCCGGGTATATTTCGCCAGTCTTTAAAATCTCCATCAATTCCAATTGTATTGGTTTTTGATATGTATTCTTTATTTAAAGGTTTTGTTTCAAAATTTAAATAAAGTTCAGTTCCATTAAGCGCAATATTATTAGAATATTTCCCTTGAAATGTTAAAGTGATTATCTCACCATTTCCAGGCTGGCTGCTCCCTTCAATCAATTCAGGCTGATAAGCATCTCTTCTTTGAACTATATCTGAATTATTTAAACTACAACTAGCCACTTCAAATTTTTACCATCTATAATTCCGTACAGAACCAGGGATGAGGTTGTGGGATGGTTTTCTAATTCGAAACGGGTAGTGTTCAATAATTCACCATTTTGTTTGTAAATTTTGATTGGAAGAAAACTACTTGTGCTCTTTTGTATGATTTCACCTTTACTCGGCTCCATTTTAAGAAGTTTCCATTGGAAAGGGTCAAAAATTATTTGCTCAGCAGGTATCTGCAATATTGGAAATTCCTTAGAATATACTCCATCTAATTGAGTGACAAATAAACCTTTGCTATTAATTATACCTACAGGTCTTTCGTTAAATTTAGAAGAGTATCCACCAACGATTAAATTATTCTTATCTTCGTAGACGCGTCCATCCCATATCGGAACGGCAATATTAGCAGCATTATATTTTGTAATAGTTTCAACATAAAAATCTAAATTCAACAACTCAACAGATTCACTAAGCTTAAATTCCCCTTTTGTCCCAAGAACATCATCCTTTAAAAAACTAACCATAAAATATGGGGTAGATTGTGTATTAATATTTAGGGGATATAATCCATTCGTTCTCAAGAATATATCATGAGATGGCATCCCTTCTGCATCTAAATATAGTGATTGAATTACATTAATCGGGTTTTTAGTAAATACTTTAGCTTCATGTAATTCTGTATTATTTAAATTTATTTGTGCTATTGAATTACTAATGATAAATATAGTCAACATGATACTATGTATCTTATTTCCAATTGTACTCATAAATATCTCCTAATTGCGATTAAATTTATTTTTGAACATTAAGTATCAGTAAAACTTGGATTTATTCTACCCTGAAATTTTTTGGCAAATTTAGAATTTAGCTCAATACAAAACAAATAATAAATAACATTTACACTTTAATGGCTGTTGAGCATAGATATATCAAAAATTCACCTTATTTTCAAAATTGGATCAAGCGGCAGGGCATAGTATTTTGGTCTCTCCTTAACCATTAAATCTTCCGGAGTCTCAACAACCGCATCTGATTCATCAATCAAGCCATCTGGTTTTCGGAGTTTTCGGACATCTAATTTTAGATGTTTGATAAAAAAAGCATACATCGCCTGGCGTTTTGATGGTCCGTAATTGTGCTTTTCTTTGGCAAGATGGACATTCTCAACATTCTCTTCTACTCCGTATAGTTTGTATATCCGCTGAATAAAAGGGTACTCCACATTCGGCGTGTTTCTTGTCCAATCCGAACCATCCGAAGTGAGTAGCAGCGGACGCGGGGCTGCCAGCGCCGCAATCTCCACATTACCCGTTTTATGAGTTAAACTTTGATGAACAGGCATGCCGCTTTCACCAATACATCCGCCGAAAAAATGGGCGGAAACCATAATAGAAGGAGCGCTAACTTTAATTCGATCATCAACGGCTGTTAACAGAAAGGTTTGCGTTCCCCCGCCGGAGGCGCCCGTAACAGCTACCCGTTCCTTGTCTACATCCGTCAGTGAGATTATATAATCCAAAGCACGGATACTATTCCACAATTGCAGGGTAAGTGTGTTATATAGATTATGCGGCCAGCCGTTTTCCCCTGACTCACCATAGCCGACCATGCTATAAGAAAGAACAACAGCTCCCATTTTGGCCAGTGTAATACAGCGTAACTGTTGATCTTCACGCAAACGCCCCTCAATAAAGTGACCGTGTGGCGATAATATTGCCGCTTTTTTATCATCTCCGGTAACAGGTCGATAAAGATTGGCATACAAATAAAACCCGGGCGCTGTTTCAAGGGCCATGTTTTCCACCGAGTAATCTTCATAAGTACGTTTTCTTCCATGGATGATATTAAGCGTATTTTTGGAAGGCATTGGAGATAAACCGGCGCCTTGCAGGATTCCCTGCTTAATGATCTCCCGCCTTTTTTCCCATTGCTCTAAAGTTTGAGAATAATCTGTAAATTCCTTTAACTCTTCAATGCCCTCTTTTTCCGTTAAAAAACTCCCCATACGCAGCAAAGGATTTAGACGGGTAATTTGTTTGGATTTACTT
>JAUVIB010000253.1 GCA_030592985.1 Calditrichaceae bacterium
ACTATGGATATCCTATTAATTGCATCTATTCTTTGTAAGTGTATAATTAAATATTAATAATAAAAAGGATAAATAGTTCTATGTCTAAGGTCGTTAAAATAGCAGAAATTAGTAATTATGCCGGAGAAGAAGTAACAATAGAGGGATGGCTGTATAATAAGCGATCCAGTGGAAAATTAAGATTCCTATTAGTCCGTGATGGAAGTGAAACAATACAATGTGTCGTATTTAAGAATAGTGTTAGCGAAGAGTCTTTTATGGATGCTGATAAAGTTACACAGGAAAGTTCTGTAAGAGTAACCGGTGTTGTTGCAGAAGATAAGCGCTCACCCCTGGGATATGAATTACAGATTAATACTTTTGAAATAATTCAACTGGCTCATGACTATCCTATCACGAAAAAAGAACATGGTACGGATTTTTTAATGGATCATCGTCATTTATGGCTGCGTTCATCACAACAATATGCCATTATACGTATTCGTCATGAAATTATCCGTTCTGCCAGGGAGTTTTTTGATGACCGTGGATTTACCCTGGTTGATACACCCATCTTTACCCCTAATGCTGCCGAAGGTACTTCTACTTTATTTGAAACGGATTACTTTGGTGAGAACGCTTATTTAACACAAAGTGGACAATTATATGCGGAAGCAGGCGCTATGGCTTTCGGCAAGGCATATTGTTTCGGACCCACTTTTAGGGCAGAAAAATCAAAAACGAGAAGACACCTGACAGAATTTTGGATGATTGAACCGGAAGTCGCCTTTTTCGACTTAAATGATGATATGATTTTAGCGGAAGAATTTGTTAGCCATATGGTTCAAAGTGTTATAAAAAACAAACAGAAAGAACTACAAGCTATAGAGAGAGATACACAAAAATTAGAGCTGGTTAAGCTGCCGTTTCCCAAAATACATTATAATGAAGCCGTCGATATACTCAAAAAAAATAATATTGATTTTAAAGATGGTGATGATTTTGGCGGAACGGATGAAACCGTAATTTCCGATCAGTTTGAAAAACCGGTTATTATACATCACTATCCGGCAGCTATTAAAGCTTTTTATATGAAACGTGATGAACAAAATCCCGAATATGCCTTAGCCATGGATATGTTGGCCCCGGAAGGGTACGGTGAGATAATAGGCGGTTCACAGCGGGAAGATGATTATGATACCTTGTTAGGTAGAATAAAGGAACACAACTTATCTGAAGAAGCTTTTAAATGGTATCTGGATTTAAGGAAATATGGTTCCGTTCCACACTCAGGATTTGGACTGGGAATTGAAAGAACTGTATCATGGATTTGCGGCTTAAAACATGTACGAGAAACCATACCTTTTCCGAGATTAATGCAAAGAATTTATCCTTAATCACAAATTTGTAAATTATTTTTATTATTATATATGAAGTCATCTGTTACTATATTAGTAAAGGGTCGTGTACAGGGAGTGGGATTTCGCTGGTTTACCATGAATCAGGCCGAAAGTTATAGTATTAAAGGGTATGTGAAAAATTTAAATAATGGCGACGTTGAGGTCTTTGCGGAAGGAGATGACAACCAATTACTGGAATTTATTAATAAATTAAAGGAAGGTCCACCGTTTTCTCATGTGATTGACGTTATTACAAGGTATGAAGAGTTTAAGGGGCACTTTAAAGAATTTAAACTAAAATATTAGATATGGTATCTATGGATTCTATTGAGCAAATAAAAAAAGCAATAAGAGATGTTCCCGATTTTCCCAAGGACGGTATTCTCTTTAAAGATATTACACCGATTTTGAATAACCATGAATTATTTAAAAATACCATAGATATTTTTTCCAGAGAAACTAATAATCTTGCTATAGATTATATTGTGGGCATTGAATCGCGTGGTTTTATTTTTGCATCCGCCCTGGCTATGCTGCTAAATAAGGGGTTTGTTCCAATTCGGAAACCCGGAAAATTACCATATAAAACATATAGTGAAAATTATGAGTTAGAATATGGAACAGATTCACTGGAAATTCATCAGGATGCTATTCCGAGAGGAGCTTCTGTTCTATTAGTAGATGATCTGCTTGCAACCGGAGGAACGGCTTTAGCGGCAGCTAAGTTATTAGAAAAATGCGGCGGTGAAATTGAATTGATACAATTTTTAATTGAATTGACTTTTTTAAATGGAAGTAGTAAACTTAAGTCTTATAATTACAGTAGTCTAATTAAATATTAAGTATTTATCTGATGAACAATGAAAAATACTTGAGGTAAATATTAATGAGAAAAAAAATCGCAGTTATATTTATTTTATTATTATTTGTAATGAGTTCTTTTGCCGGTAATGAATGGTTTCAGTTTTATAAAAACGGTGTTAAGGCATTAAAGACCGGGAATTATCAATTGGCAGTTGCTAATTTCCAAAAAACGATGAAGGTTAAACAGAGAGATAAAAAGAAAATCCGTACATACGGAATGCATTTTATTGAATATTATCCGCATAGAGAAATTGGTATTGCTTATTATTATCTTGGAGATTTGCAAAAGGCAGATCAGCATTTGCGCATCTCAATGCAATATGCTCCGTCAAACAGAGCCCAGGAATATCTATCAAAATTAAATAGTGGCGCTACTCCTCCAAAAAGACGTGTCCAACCTCAAAAAAACATAGCTAAAAGTGTTCCAGCCGCAGCGGCCGCTGTACCCAAAAAAGTAAGTAGTTCCAAAGTAAAATTAGTTGGTGAAAGGATGAGTATTGCCATCTTTCCTTTTGAAACGATGGGCTCTGCCGGAAATGATCTGGGAAATATTGTATTTGATAAGCTTCTCACTGCTTTATTCAATCAAAAAAGATTTAAAGTAATTGAAAGAAATCAGCTTGAAAAGATATTAGATGAACAAAAACTGGGAATGACCGGTGTTATTGACGCTTCAACCGCTGCTGAATTAGGTAAGGGAATCGGAGTTGATGCTATTATCCTCGGTAGTGTTTCATTGACACGATCGGGAGCAATTAGTGTGGATGCACGAGCCATTGATACAGAATCGGCTACCATTATAACGGCCCATGATGCTTATTCAGGGAATTTTGATCCTCAGACTTTAAAAAGTTTAGTTGAAAGGATAGCGGTTAAATTTGTACAAAGCTTCCCTTTGGTTGAAGGTTTGGTTATCCAGAAAGAGTATAGTAATATAATGCTCGATATGGGTAGTGATAAAGGATTGAAAAAAGGTATGAAATGTGTGATTTATAGAGAAGGCGCCGAAATTAAACATCCGGTAACTGGGCAGATTTTGGGAAAAGATACTAAAATATTGGGTGAAATATCGCTTAATGATGTTTATGAAAAATACACATCAGGTTCTATTTTATCAAATGGTGATGGCTCATTAATTCAGGTTGGAGATAAATTTATTACTAAATAGTATTATTAATTCTAATTGGAGGTAAGGTAATGTTAAGAAAAACTTTTGTACTTTTGCTCATGTCAGTTTTTGTTTTACAGTTAAATCAAGGTCATACCCAGATTATTAATTTAACCCAAAATGGAAATGGCGCCCGAGCTGCTGCCATGGGCTATGCTTTTACCGGTTTGGCCGATGACGCTACAGCAATATCCTGGAATTCAGCTGGTTTAACTCAACTTTATAGTATGGAGGCGGCCATTATCGGTCGGTTTGGAGCAGGATCTTATGATTGGACGATTGAGGGAGTAACTCCTGATATAACAACTAAATCAAACTTTCAGTTAAATTTTGCCAGTTTTATTATACCTTTTAGTGTTGGTAAATTCAATATTATCGGAGGCGTTGCTTACCGTACCATGTATGATTTCAATGAAGAGGTAACCGTAAGTATACCCGATTGGGATTACAATTCTGAATCGAAAGAAGTTGGAAGTGTATATGCTATTACTCCAACCTTAGCAATGCAAATAGCGGAAAGCTTTTCGATTGGAGTTGCTTATAATTTTTATGGTGGAAAATACCAATATAGTCTTGATGGTAATCTGGATGAAGATACTGATAGTAAGTTTTCTTCTTCGTCTTTTGATATAGGTGTGTTTTTTCGCCCCAGCCAAAAATTTTCACTTGGAGCCAATTTAAATCTTCCTTATAAAATGAAAAGGACATATGAAGTTTCTGGTGAAGAAATAGAGTTTGATGTACCGTTTTTTTGGAGCGTTGGCGCAGCTTTTAGAGCTACAGACCAATTTACCGTTTCTTTCGATTTCCATGCTCGTAAATGGTCTGATTCAGATGCTTTTAAAGAAGAAGTTGAAGTTGATAAACTAGACGTTGATTTGAATTCATTTCATGTTGGTTTGGAATATTTAATTATTACACAAAGTGTGGTCATTCCATTAAGAGGCGGCTTTTATACCAGGCCGTTCCATATGTGGGATAAAGATAATGAACAGGTCAAAGCTAATGTTTTTACTCTTGGCGCAGGTATTATGGTAGGAAGTCTGATTTTTGATGCGGCATTTGAATTTGAGCCTCTGTCCTATGAGTACTCATCAACTACCACAATTGAACAAAAATATTTGAGAATGACCTTGGGCGCAACAATTCATTTCGGTGAATAAAAGAACATTAATCGATAGTTCCTGTGGAAATCCAGGAACTATATTTTGCCCCTGTAGCTCAGCCGGATAGAGCAGAGGCTTCCTAAGCCTTGTGTCGGGAGTTCGAATCTCTTCAGGGGTACCAAGATATAAGGTAAAAGTTAGAAGTAGAAAGTAAGAATTAATGTTATTTACTTCTCACTTTTACCCTTTTTTACATCTCACCTTCCCCATTTATAGCTACAATAAAATTGTGTATTTTTTGACTTCTTTGAGGTCTTTTTGCATCTTTTAATAGTTTAATAAAAGCGCTGCCCACGATGGCGCCATCGGCAAATTGGCTGTAATAATTAAAATCATTTTTATCCTTAACACCAAAACCTATTAAATGAGGAGTAGATAATATATTGTTTAAATTTTCTAAAAATTTAATTGATCCCGTTGTTTCTATAGCACCACTGCGTCCTGTAACCCCTGTATAAGCCACACAATAGATAAATGATGTGGAAATACGATCAATGTATGCTATTCTTTCTCGTGGCGTATTTGGGGCAATTAAATGGATTAAATCCAAATCGAGATTTTGTAGTCTATCCGCAAATTCAATACTTTCTTCAATAGGCCAGTCGGGCAAGATGAAGCCGTCAACTCCGGCATTCGCAGCATCGTTAAAAAAATCCATCATCCCATATTGATAAACAGGATTAATATAACCCATCAGAATAATGGGAATAGTCGATTTTATACGCACATCTTTTACAATTTGAATGATATCTGCTAATTTAATGCCGTTCTTTAGAGCCGTTTCCGATGCTTCCTGGATAACAGGTCCATCTGCTACGGGATCCGAAAAAGGAATACCCAACTCGATGAAATCAACACCTGCATCTGACA
>JAUVIB010000056.1 GCA_030592985.1 Calditrichaceae bacterium
ATATAATAGATATTGTTTTTGCGACCCGTGAACCTGAAAATTACGGTTTGAGCGAATTAAAAGATTTAATCACATATGGCGGTAGTCCAAGGGCTTCCATCTATTTAGCTTTGGCTTCGAAAGCACACGCCTTTTTGAGGAGACGTGGTTATGTGACCCCTGAAGATGTGCGGGCAATCGGTATGGACGTCTTACGCCATCGTGTTATATTGTCCTATGAAGCGGAAGCAGAGGAGATGACCCCTGAAGACGTAATTCGTAAAGTATTAAATAGAGTAGAAGTGCCTTAATAATGAATATTCTAATTTTTGGTATTATTGGAGTCGTTGTCCTGCTGTTTGTTCTATTTGGATATCTTCTATATTCCGGCCGAGATCGGATACTGAAAAAAATAGAACCTCAAGTGGCCAATGAAAACCGGATTCCTAAAGAACTTCTGAAAAAAGTAAAACAAATTGAATTATCCACAAGAAATGTAGTAAACGAGGTTTTTTCTGGAGAATATCATTCCGTTTTTAAAGGAAGAGGAATGGAATTTTCCGAAGTGCGGGAATATCAGCCTGGAGATGATATTCGAACCATCGATTGGAATGTTTCCGCGCGTATGGGGCATCCGTTTGTAAAGGTCTTTGAGGAAGAGCGTGAATTAACGGTGATGCTGCTTGTGGATGTAAGTTCCAGTGGAAACTTTGGAACAGCGAAACAAATGAAAAGAGAAATAGCAGCTGAACTCTCTGCTGTATTAGCTTTTTCTGCCATTCGCAACAATGATAAAGTTGGTCTAATAATTTTTTCAGATAAAATAGAAAAGTTTATTCCTCCCAGAAAAGGGAAGAAGCATGTGCTCCGGGTGATACGTGAAATATTGTATTATAAACCACAAGATTCTTTAACGGATATTAACGTGGCTCTCGAATATCTTGCTCGTGTCATCAGGCGTAAAAGTATCGTTTTTCTGATTTCTGATTTTCTATCGGAAAATTATGAGAAAGCGCTGTCGGTGGCCAATAAAAGACATGATATCATCGCTTTAAGCGTCACCGATCCACGGGAAGTCTCATTCCCTAATGTTGGCTTATTAGAGCTTGAAGACGCCGAAACAGGCGAGTCTATTGTAATTGATACTACAAGCAACACTATACGGGAAAATTTTTCGAAACATTCACAAGGTGAACATAATGAATTGGATAAATTGTTCAAATCAGTGGGTATTGATCATATTAATATTATGACAAACGAGTCCTATATACAGCCTATTGTGAAGTTTTTTAAGAAACGGGAACGCCGTCTGGCAGGATAACTTGGAGTTTTCAGGGATATAAAAGATGAAAATAAAAATTTATATATTGATTATTATTATATCATTCACAGGTCTTTTCTCTTGCAGCCAGTCTGGCAGTGATAAAATTCCGGCGGATGAACTATTAAAGCTCGCCAATGCTTACTATACAAACGGATTATACGAAGCTTCTGCACAGGAGTATCAGACCTATATCGATCACTATGCTCTGGATAAATCCAGAGCAGCGAATACGTATTACACGATAGCTAATATTTATTTTGAACGTATCAAAGATTATGACAAAGCATTGGAATATTTATTCAAAATAAAATATCTTTATCCGCAAAGTAATCTTCAGAGAGAGGTTAGTAAAAAAATTGTTTCATGTCTGGAACGTTTAGACAGAACGAAGGATGCCGTGCGTATTTATGCAGAAGAAGCGGCATTAAATCCGGATTCGATACGAAAAAACAGACCGGGCGAACTATTAGCGGAAAGCGGCTCGCATAAAGTAACACAGGGTGATTTAGATTTTGAAATCTCTAAATTACCGCCATATATGCAGGATCAATTTAAAAGTAAAAAGAAAAAAGAAGAGTTAGTACAGCAAATTATTATCCAGGATTTACTTTATGATTCCGCAGTAAGAAAGGGTCTTAATAAAGATAAAGAGGTGATTGAAGCGGTTTTTAATGCTAAAAAAGCTCTTATGGTTCAAAAGTTGATTTCAGATGAAATCAAAGATCATGTAAAAATTGATGAAGATGATGTAAATCTTTATTATTTAGCGCATAAGGAAAAGTATACCGAAAAGGATGATAAGGGTAAGGTGGCACGTCAAAAAAGTTTCCAGGAAGCCGCTCCGCAGGTAGCAAATGATCTTTTAAGCGAAAGACAAGCAGAAGCTTACAGTAAAATGGTACAGAAGCTTGTGCAGGCACAAAATGTAAAAATTTATAATGACAGGATTAAATAACGTTGAATAATAGCTGCAAGTTTAAAATAGTATTTATTTTTACATTTTGGTTAGTCTCTCTAAACGCACAAACGGAAAAACCGCTAATCGAAGTGCGCTCTGTGGTTGATACAGCGTTGATCACCATCGGTGATCGGGTTAATTATTCTATAATAATTGAGCGGGATGAAGGACTGCGAATTGAAAAGCCCGGTGCAGGATTAAATCTCGGCGGATTTGAAATAAAAGATTATGATTTTCCTGAACAAATTGAAAAAGACGGCCGAATAATTGGACGCTTTAATTACAATATTTCTGTATATGATACCGGTAAATATACAATTCCACCCTTTCCGGTTGCATATTTCCCTTCAGATACAAGTCAGCAATATAAAATAATATTAGCCCCGGCAATAGATATAACGGTGATGTCCGTCTTAACCGGAGAAGATGTCCCCAAACTGATTGATGTTAAAAAACCTCTAATTATTCCCTTTGATTATTGGTTCTGGATATGGACCGGACTATTAATTATCTTATTAGTTGGCGGACTGTTTTTGGGTTATTATTTTTATCACAAGAGAAAAGAGAGAGGTTATTTGTTTACTCCGCCACCACCACCGCGACCGGCGCATGAAATTGCTTTTGAAGAACTGAATATACTTTTTGCAACCGATCTCCTTGAAAAGGAAAGGTATAAAGCTTTTTATAGTGAATTATCTTTAATAATGCGTACTTATCTGGAAAACAGGTATTTTATTTACGCATTAGAGGAAACAACGACTGAAATCATCCTTGATATAAAAAAGAAGGTAGAGGATAAAATATTACGTACCAATCTGGAGGAAATTTTGTCCTTATCGGATTTGGTAAAATTTGCAAAATATAAACCGAATAATAAAGAAACGGCTCATTCTAAATCCATAACAATGGACTTTATCATCCATACAAAAGAAGAAACGGTTGAAGAAGAAGAAAATACTACTGATCCAAAAGTGGAGAATGACACTGACAGCATGCAATTGGTAGAACAAGCGGATGATATTGCCCAGCTGAAGGATAATGAATTAGAACCGGAAAAGACAATTAACTAATTATGATCAATTAATGACGGAGGTTGTTGAAGTGATAAGTGTTGATGGCTTAACGCGTTATTACGGAGATAAACGCGCACTATCAGATGTCAGTTTTCATGTAAAAAAAGGTGAAATTTTAGGTTTGCTTGGCCCAAATGCAGCAGGGAAAACAACAGCAATGCGAATCTTAACCTGCTATATGCCGCCGACAAGTGGTGCGGCTACAATCGGCGGATATGATATTTTATCGCAAAGTATGGAAGTACGTAAAATAACCGGTTATTTACCGGAAAACCCGCCTTTATATCATGATATGGTTGTTAATGATTACCTTGAATTTGTATGCCGCCTTAAAGGGATACCCAAAGACAGATTTTCTATAGAGATAGATAGTGTACTTGAAAAGACAAATTTAGGTGATGAACGATCACGCATCATCGGAAAGTTATCAAAAGGGTATAAACAAAGAGTCGGATTAGCTCAGAGTCTATTAAATAATCCTCAGATTGTAATTCTTGATGAACCCACAGTAGGATTAGATCCTAAGCAGATTATTGAAATTCGTGAATTAATAAAAAATCTCAAGGGTGAGCATACAGTTATTTTATCCTCACATATATTACCTGAAATTGAACAAACTTGTGAAAGAGTGGTTATTATCAATGATGGTAAAGTTGTGGCTGAAGATACTCCGGAAAACCTTACAAATCATTTAAAAGGCATTGAACGTGTATTTCTTCAGGTAGAGGGGAAAGAAGAAGATATACGCAGTGCGCTGAACTCAGTAAAAAATATCAAATCATTAAATATTGATTCGGTTACGGACGGTATCGTGAAGGTTAGCATAGAAAGTGATGTTGATTTACGTAAAAAACTGGCGAAAACCATAGTTACAGCAGGCTTAGGCTTAGTCGAACTCTCAGCAGATCGTTTTACTCTTGAAGATATCTTCCTGCATCTTACAACGAAAGAGGAGGCCGCTTAACATGAACTCGATTTTAGCTATCATCAATAAAGATTTTAAGTCGTTCTTTTATTCTCCCGTTGCCTATATCATTATTGCGATTTTTGCAGCACTATCAGGCGTATTTTTCTATTTATATACATCAAATTTTATTGAAGCGGCTTTTATGGACACCATGCGCTCTCAGCAATATAGAATGGCAGCGCAGAAATTTAATGTCAATCTGATGTTGATAAGACCATATTTCTGGAATATTGCTTTAATTTCAATTTTTACTTTACCGGCTATAACAATGCGCCTTTATTCTGAAGAAAAGAGAGCAGGTACAGTGGAATTACTTTATACAACGCCGATTATGCCGGTACAAATCATTATTGGTAAATTTATAGCCGGATTGCTTTTCTATATTGTTTTATTAATACCGACTATGTTCTTTCAATCGATTCTTTTTATGTATGGATCACCTGAATTTTTTCCGGTATTATCCGGATATATCGGTTTAATACTCATGGGATCTGCTTTTATTGCGGCCGGGTTATTTATTTCAACTACAACTGAAAACCAGATTATTGCGGCTATAGGAGGATTTGCTCTCTCATTATTACTCTGGGTGATCGGTTGGGGCGCCCATTCTGCGGGTCCGTTATTGGGTGGTGTGCTTGATTATATTTCTATCATAAATCATTTTGAAGATTTTGCGCAGGGAGTGATAGATAGCACTCATATTATCTATTATCTCTTATTTTCTTTTGTTGGTCTTTACTTCTCGACGAAAATGATTGAATCTGTTAAATGGCGTGCATAAATAGCACAAAAGTTAAATAATGCAATATGGAGATGAATAAGGGAGATGAATAAGGATGAAAAGGTTGGATAAAATAATAGGCTTCGGCGGTGTGATCTTCTTGCTTGCGGCTTTTATTCTTTTTTCGATTCTAAATATATGGAATTGGCAGAATTGGCTCATATTGGCGCTTGGAATAACAGGCAGCAGTTATTTTGCCTTTTTGTATTATACAAAACGTGAAAAAAATATATCACAACAATCTTTGAAAGAAGGAACAAATGCTTTAATTCAGGTTGTTGTAATGCTCATTATTGTCGGAATGGTTGCTTTTATCTCAACACGTCAGCATTTTAGAAAAGACCTCACAAAAAACAGCCTCTACAGTCTTTCGGATCAAACTACGAAAATCTTAAAAGGGCTTAATAAAAATGTTGAAATAATCGGATTTTATAAGAATGCTGAACAATCCGCTGCTAAGGATATCCTGGATGAATATCGCTTTCGCTCGAAAAATCTGACATATAGTCTTATTGATCCCGATGAAAAACCTGAAATGACTAAGAAGTATGACGTTACAAAATATAACACAATTGTGGTAGAATCGAATAATAAACGGGAAATGATTGATCAGTTAAACGAATCTAATTTAACCAAAGCGATTATTAAAGTTACCCGGGATATGGATAAGGTTGTTTATTTTACAACAGGACATGGTGAAATTTTCATAAACGACGATACGCCTCAAGGATTTAGTACAGCAATAAAGGCCATTAAAAAAGAAAACTATCTTGTAAGAGAGATTAATCTAATCAGGAAACCTATTCCGGATAGTTGCACAATCCTGGCTATAATCTCACCAAAAGCATCTTTTTTTCCAGGTGAATTAGACAGTGTATCCGTTTTTCTGGAAAATGGTGGAAAATTACTTTTAATGGTTGACTCCGAGCATCAAAACGATATCGCAGATTTTATAGCAAAGTATCATGTAACGCTTGGTAAAGATATGGTAATTGACGCCAGCGGTGTTGGTCAACTATTCGGCGCCGGACCGGGAATGCCTTTGGTCACAACCTATGATCAAACACATCCGATTACTAAAGGATTTAATATAATGAGTTTTTATCCCTATGCATCGTCTCTGACTCCTGAAAGTGATATAGGGGACTATAAAATTAGTGAGCTTTTAAAAACAAGTGATAATAGCTGGGCAGAAACGGAGTTTTCAAGCGGACAAGTAGACTATAATCCCGGAAAAGATAAAAAAGGTCCCATAACATTAGCCGTTATTATTGAAAAGACTTTAGCAAATGGTAAACAAATTCTTGCTGTTTTTGGAGATTCCGATTTTGCAAATAATGGGTATTTTAAAAATCAAGGGAATTCAAATTTATTTTTAAATACAATTAATTATCTGGCGGAAGATGAAGATGCGATTTCCATCCGTCCAAAAGAGATTGATGATAACCGCTTAACATTGACACAGGCAAATGTTAAGTCATTGTTTTATCTCGTTGTAATCGCTATTCCTCTACTTGTTATTGTTCTTGGGGTTTTCATCTTTTTCAAACGAAACAGAGTATAAAAATAGGGTTAAAATTACTGGGCTAATATTGTTGTAAATAATAATAATGAGGGAAAAAATAGATGAAAAAGACAATCACACTTGTTATAATTGCCATCGTGATTGGCGCATATATGTATTTTGTTGAAATAAAAGGTAGTGAAGAACGGCAAAAACTAAAAGAGACCAATGAAAAGCTTGTTGATTTCCAAATGGATAGCCTTCAAGCGATAACCATTCGTTTACCTAATGAAACGTATGCTTTTAATAAAATCGGAGATATGTGGCAAATTAATAGCCCCATTCAAACATTAGGGGATGAATCAAATATATCTTCGCTTATTAATAATATTAAAAATGCCAAGAAAAACCGTACTTTTACAGTTAAAAAGAATGAATTGGGGACGTTCGGTTTGGCTGCCGAACAGGCTATTCGAATCAAGTTGGAAACAAAAGCAGGAGATATTCTGAATATTACATTTGGTGAAGATACCAATATTGGCTCAAATGCTTATGTGGCATTGACTGATACACTTGTTGCCACAATTCCGGCATCGGTAAAAAATAGCGTCAATCATGATTTATTTTATTGGCGTGATAAAAAGATTATTCATTTTGAGAAAAATGACATTAAAGAATTTTCCTTGAATAATCCACACGGAAAATTTGTATTCAAGAAGGATGGTAGAGATTGGATATTAACTCAACCGCTGCAATTAAAAGCTGATCAGTCAAAAGTCGATGCTATTCTGAATAAATTTAACTACCAAAATATTAAAGAGGTTGTTGAGGATAATCCAAAAGGAATAAGTAGATACGGATTAACGAATCCAGCATATATACTAGAATTAGTTACAAAAGAAGAAAAAGAAAAATTGAATATTGTTTTTTCGAAACAAAGAGATGGTATGGTATATGGGAAAACTTCAGGCCGAAATTATGTGTTTACCCTGGACACCACCGCAATTTCACCAATGAATAAAAATCTTTATGTATATCGGGATAAGTCAATTATTAAAATAGATGATAAAAAAGTGGATAGAATTAATCTTTTATATAACGATGTGCTAAATAAGCTTTCAAAGGATAGTTTGAATATCTGGTTTGGCAGCAATATGCAGAAAACAAAGGATGAAAAAGTCAATAGCATACTTTTAACTTTAAATAATTTGAAAGCAGCAGAATTTGTTGAAGAGAAAGCCTATTACTTCAAACAATATGGGTTGCTTAATCCTCGTGGGAAAATCGAAATTTATTCCGGTGATAATAAACTGGTTGAATTGGATTTTGGTATTATATCTAAGGGAAAAGTCTTTGTTCGCAACCCTGTTAATAAAAGAGTAATTAAAATTAATGAAAGTGAGATTGAAAATTTGTTCCCTTCAAACAGCGATTTATATGAAGAGAAAAAAGAGGAGAATACAGATAAATAATGTTTCATTTTGCTGATCCATGGTATTTACTTGCACTCATTGTTATTCCTGTCATGATTTTCTGGTATTTAAAAAATGCCGGAAAGAATAGTGGTAAACTAAAATATTCGGATATCAGGCTCTTGCGTGATTTAGGGAAAACATTTAAACAAAGAATACGTCATATTTTATTTGTATTGCGTGTTTTCGCTGTAATATTGTTTATCATTGCTTTAGCAAGGCCGCAGTCCGGTAGTAAAGAGGAGAAGATATCTACTGAAGGTGTAGATATTGTGCTTGCCATGGACGTTTCCAGCAGTATGCTGGCAGAGGATTTTAAACCGAATAACCGTCTTCAAGCAGCTAAGATTGTTGCGGAAGAGTTTATAAAAGGACGTATTAACGACCGAATTGGAATGGTCGTTTTTGCAGGGGAAAGTTTTACCCAATGTCCTTTAACGCTGGATTATGGTGTTTTACTTACTTTATTAAAAGAAATTAAAATAGCGGATCAAAATTGGGATGGCACCGCAATCGGGATGGGTATTGCCAATGGCGTGAACCGCCTGCGCGATAGCAAAGCAAAAAGTAAAATAATCATCCTTCTTACAGATGGTGTTAATAATAAGGGACAAATCGATCCCATTACAGCTGCCAGAATTGCTCAGGCTTTGAAAATTAAGATATATACAATTGGCGCCGGGACACAGGGTACGGCTATGTATCCTGTTGATGATCCTGTATTTGGCAGACGCTATGTCCCCATGGAAGTAAAAATCGATGAAAAAGTATTAAGAGAAATTGCACGAATTACCGCCGGCAAATATTATAGAGCGACCAATACAAAAAAATTGAGGGAAATATATAATGAAATAGGTGAAATGGAAAAAACAAAAATCGAGATAAATGAGTATACCCGTTATACAGAGTTATTTCTTTATTATCTCGCTTTTGGTTTGATTTTTCTTTTGGTTGAAGTTATTCTTCGTAATACCTATTTCAGGACAATACCATAAGTTTATTTAAAAATAACAAATAAAAAGATTGTAGGAAATGGAAGTATTAAGATTTCAGAACCCGGAGTTTTTATACGGATTATTCGGAGTAATAATATTAATAGTTTTCTTTCGTTATGTTTTCAAAATGAAAGAATCGTTATTAAAGCGCTTCGGACATGTGGATATGTTAAAAAAAATGATGCCCGGTTTAAATAAAAAACGAATAATTCAAAAAATCACTTTATTTAATCTAATGTACATTTTTATCATAATTGCTTTGTCCAATCCGCAGATAGGAACACGTCTTGAAGAAATAAAAAGGGAAGGTGTTGATATTATTATTGCATTAGATGTATCTCTAAGTATGCACGCGGAAGATATCTCTCCCAACCGTTTGGAAAAAGCAAAACATGAAATCTCAAAATTTATAGATTTACTGCGGGGAGACCGTATAGGATTAATCGCTTTTGCCGGTATTTCTCATGTTCAATGCCCCCTAACGCTTGATTATTCAGCGGCTAAACTTTTCCTTAGAATGATGGATACCGGTTTGATTCCTGTTAAGGGAACTAATATTGCCGACGCGATAAGACAGTCGATGAAAACTTTTAATCAAAAGGACCGCAAATATAAAGTATTGGTTCTTATTACCGATGGGGAAGAGCATCGTGAAGATGCAATAGATGAAGCAAAAAAAGCAGCTAATGAAGGTATTATAATATATACAATTGGTATTGGATCTCCTGATGGCGTACCAATCCCTCTATATGACCGAAGTGGAAATAAAAAAGGCTTTAAAAAGGATCGCAGTGGAAATGTTATTACAACAAAATTAGATGTAACTACATTGCAGAAAATAGCATTCACAACTGATGGGAAATATTATATCGCCTCATCAGGGGAAAATGAATTGGATAATATCTATAGTGAAATTAATAAACTTGAAAAGAAAGAACTTTCATCTCAGCAATTCTCACAATATGAAAGCCGTTTTCAGTTTTTTATTTTGATTGGATTGATTTTACTACTTATCGAAACCTTTTTACCTATAAAGGTAAGAAGTAAGAAGTAAGAAGTAAGAAGTAAAATGTGAGAAGTAAGAATAGGGAAGTGAGAAAAATGGCGAAAAACAAATGGAAAAAGAATATTCACTCTGTGTCCCTATATCACTAATGAAAAAAAGTTTTAAATATAGTATAAAATAAACGGTTTGGCTATGTATAAATCAATATTAATTGTTCTAATCTTAACGGCCTTTCAGGCAAATGCTCAGAAAATTCGTACTCTGGTAAACGAGGGAAATGAGGCCTATGAAAAGGAAGAATACGAGAATTCCCTGAATAAATATCAGGATGCCCTTCTTGAAGACGCCTTAAATGAACAAGCTACTTTTAATAAAGGCGATGCTTTATATAAATTAAAAAAATATGAAGATGCGGTCAAGGAATTTGAAAAACTGGCAGGAAGTAAAGATATTAAATTAGCTGCAAAGTCTGCATATAATATTGGCAACTGTTATTACCAGACAGATAAATTACAGGAGAGTATAAACTCTTATGTTAAATCATTGGACCTTGATCCTACTGATAAAGAGGCCAAACATAATTTGGAACTTACCAGGGCGAAATTAAAAGAGCAATCTAAAAAGCAAAAACAAAATCCTGATCAGCAGAATAAACAGGATAAGAAAGATCAGCAGCAATCCGGTGATGACAAAAAAGATCAGAATGGTGAGGAAAACCAACAGCAAGACGATCAGAGTCAACAAAATAATCAGGATGAGCAAGAAAATCAAGATCAGCAAAACCAACAAGATGAACAGGAATCTGAAAATAAAGACGATACAAATGAAGAAAACCAGGATACAAAAGATCAGCAGGAAGAGAAACAGGAAGAAAATAGCGATCAAACACAACAGCAACAGCCATTAAGTGAAGATGATTTGAAAAAAATGAATCCTGATGACGCCAGAAAGATTTTGGATGCTTTACGTGAAGAGGAACAAAAATCTCAGGAGAATAAACCGCCGATTAAAGTCAGAGGCCAAAGAGGCGGGAAAGACTGGTAATATGCAGTTAAAAATCATAAAATACATAGTTGTATTATTAACTATTGCCGTAGCTCATTCACTTGCAAATGAAACGATTATTAAAGCATCTGTATCCGGTAATCCGGTAGCGCTGAATACGAATTTTCAATATTCAATAAAGGTCTCCGGAACCTCCAGCTCTTTGCCGGAGGTTAATTTTCCTGATTTTTTAGATTTCTATGTTTTATCAGGACCTAATACATCAACGAGTATTCAATGGATAAATGGAAAAATGAATTCTTCAAAATCTTATTCATTTTTACTGCGGCCAAAAAAGACCGGTGTCATTACCTTAAAAAGCGCCACAATTAAAGTCAATGGAATAATAATATCAAGTAATCAAATTCAATTAAATGTCCTTAAAAATTCTAACTCAAAGGCAACGCCATCTCGTGGGAATACCGCAAAAAATGTTAGTGACCCTTCTGTTTCAGGCAGCCATGTATTTTTAAAAACAGTGGTATCTAAGCGAAATGCCGTTGCAGGTCAAGAAATTGTTGTTGAGTATAAACTATATTTCAATGTTTCAATTCGCGGTTATAATATGGAAAGTATCCCGGCGAACGCTGGATTCTGGAATGAAGATTTTGATATGCCGCGTCAACCTCCGGTTCATACGGAGACTGTTAATGGTGTTAATTATAATGTTGCAGTGATAAGAAAAACCGCTTTATTTCCCACACGTTCGGGAAAATTAACTATTGAACCGATTACAGTAACACTTGAAACCGTAGTAAGGAATAAAAGGAAAAAAAGAAATAGTTTTTTCGATAGTTTTTTTGATGATTCGTTTAATACCAGAACTATTAAACAGACTGTCTCCAGTAAACCGATTACGGTCAATGTTCAGTCGACACCAAATGAAAATAAACCGGCAGATTTCAGTGGAGCAGTTGGTAAATATAAATTTTCTGTCAGTATTGATAAAAATACCGTAAATGTAAATGATGCGATTTCTTTAAAAATAAAACTCAGTGGAAAAGGTAATATTAAGTTAATTGAACTCCCTAAGCCCATTATACCACCGGATATGGAAAAATATGATCCCAAAATAAATTCCAATATAAAACGTGATGGAGCGGCTATTTCCGGTTTTAAAACGGCAGAATATATCTTGATTCCCCGGCTAAGTGGTGAATATACCATAAAGCCATTGTCATTTTCTTTTTTTGATCCATATTTGAAGAAATATGTAACATTGAGAAGTAATGCTTTCAATATTAAAGTAGAGGGAAGTGGTTCCGGGATTCCAACTCATTTATCTGTTGGAAATGCTTTAAATCGGTCGGAAGTAATCTTGTTAGGTAGTGATATTCGTTTTATAAAGAATGATAAAGTCTCCTTTAAAAAGATTGGTATAAAACCATATTTGTCTTCTCTTTTTTGGGGTAATATATTCAGCGCTCTTTTATTATTTTTAATTATTTTTGTTTATTATGAAAAAAAA
>JAUVIB010000229.1 GCA_030592985.1 Calditrichaceae bacterium
AATCCATATTACAATGGATAACAAAAAAATCGAACTAAATGGAGTTATTAAAATGAAACGCAAAATCATTTTATATTTTTCCACTATTATTATTACAATAACTACTATCTTTTTTGCCTGTGAGACAAAACCGACAGAGCCTAAAATTGATAATCCCTTTGACCTTTTAAATACAGAGACAAATGGTGATCCTTTTCATTTAACGGTCATAATAGCTAATGGTGGCATTACTCTTAAATGGACAAAACCAGATTTTAAGGATCTGCAATTCTTTAAAATCTATCGTAGTGAAATCGAAACCAGCGATTATTCACCATTGGTAACTACCACACCCGGACAAATACAATATACCGATAAAAATATTGAAAACGGACACAGCTATTGGTACCGTGTTACGGTAATAAATAATGAAAATAAAGAAACCATAATTACCAACGCGGCCGGAGTGAATATAAAAACCGAGCCGGTTTTGGCTATAAATGGTGGGAATGAATACACATCAGACCGGGAAATAGAACTTACCATCCTCGCAATTACAGCCCAACAGATCATGCTGACTAACAGCACTGACTTTTCCGGGGTCAACTGGGAAGACTACACCACAAGTAAAAACTGGACATTAACCTCTGGTGATGGACTAAAAACGGTTTATATGAAAGTGAAATATGACTCAACTGAATCGGATGTAGTACAAGCTTCAATTTTACCACGAGAAGTAAGCAATTATTCTTTTTCAATAACTGATTCCGACACATCTAATACGCTTGATGTAACATTAAACATTAACGCGGAATATGCTAAAAAGATGATGATAAGTAATGACAGTTCATTCGCAGAAGCAACTTGGGAAAATTACAGCGAGACAAAAGTATGGCATTTGGATTTCTCAAAGGTAACAGATTCGAATGCCAAGGTTTATATAAAATTTAAAAATGATTTTAATATAGAAACAGATATAATAAAAGATGAAATTTATCTAAACCTTGTATCGGGAATACATATAAATAATGGAAGCGAATATACAGATTCCCGTTCAGTGATATTAACGCTTATATCAGCTTATGATGATGGGATGATAATTTCAGATAATAAAGACTTTACTGGCTCTACTTGGGAAACATTTGCAGATAAAAAAGATTGGATTTTACCAAGCGGTGCAGGACATTTTATCCTATTTGCCAAATTTAAAGATTTATCGGGTTTTATAACCAAAGTTTATTCGGATGCTATTAATCCAAAGCCAATTAATCCGGCAATAATATTAGCAAATGGTGATCAATATACCACAACCCGTGATGTACAATTAATCTTAACCGCAAGTGGCGCTAATTTGCAGATGAAATTGTCTGAAGATTCTACCTTTGCTGGCGCCGATTGGCAGGATTATTCATCAAAACCGAATTTTCTGTTATCTTTCGGCGATGGAATTAAAAAAGTATATGCAAAATTTTAAAATGATTTTGAGATAGAATCGACGAATGTAAATGATGATATCATATTGGATATTACACCACCAACCATTTCCTTAGCCGTAACGCCCGATTCTGGTATAACCGATGAAACCAATTTCCAGTTTGACCCGATAGGCAGTAACGACAATCTGAGCCCTTCACAGGAACTGCAAATCCGCTTTGACTGGAATAATGATGGCAGTTTCGATGTCAATTGGTCTCAATTATCCATTATCAATTATCAATTTTCTGTGGGTGGGGGGGATAAAACGATAAATATGCAGTTAACAGACGGCGCATGGCAAGTAGATACAACCGTAACTATTTTTGTTAATACCAGGCCACAGGCATATTTTACCGCCACTATGGATAATGACAATAATAAACTTTACCATTTTGACGCTTCAGAATCGTCCGATTATGAAGATGGCACAAATTTAGAATACCGCTGGGATTTTAATGGGGACAGCAATTGGGAAACTGGCTGGTTGACACAAGACACAGTTAGTTATGAATATCCCGAAAATCCCGCTTACTATACAGTAAAACTAGAGGTACGCGACCATAACTCTCTTACAAACGATAAAACAATTCAGGTAATAGTTACACATTATGTTACGGATATAGATGGAAATGTTTACCAAATTGTAAAAATAGGTAACCAATGGTGGATGGCGGAAAATTTAAAGGTAACTCACTATCGTAATGGCGATATCTTACACAATATATTCAGTTCTTCGATGTGGAAAGGCTTAAGCAACGGGGCGTATTGCTTTTATAATAATGATAATAGCAATGGTTTGTTATACAACTGGTATGCTGTTAATAATAGTAGAAATATAGCGCCACAAGGCTGGCACATACCCACAGATGAAGAGTGGAAACAATTGGAAATGTATCTTGGAATGAGCCAGTCGGATGCTGATAATACAGAATGGCGTGGCACGGACGAAGGTAGTAAATTGAAATCATCAAGCGAATGGAATAATAATGGAAATGGAACCAATGAGAGCGGTTTTACGGCTCTTCCTGGCGGTTATCGCAACTATGCTGGTGAATTCTATGTTGTAGGTGACTACGGCTATTGGTGGTCTTCAACTGAGTTCGGTTCAAGTGCCTGGAGCCGCATACTATATTACAGTAATTCAGCTGTCCGCCGCGCTAATAATGATAAACGAAGTGGTTTTAGTGTACGTTGTATCATGGATTGAGTTTGCCTGGTGTCTATTAGTTTTCAGAAGTACGCTGCATATTTAAACTAATGTATTAACTGGAAATGATGGTCGGTAGGCAAAAGAAATCAAGTAATTTGTTATTCGGGTAAATTATGGTAAGATGGTGTTGGGTAGATTGATGAATAATGAAAAATAATTTATTTTGCTATGAATGATTATGTGGATTCGGAATGTTTCAGACGTACATGGCATTATTCCCAAATCTTGCCAATAAATTCCACTGAAAAAAATTGTATATTTCAAAAATATACTTTACATATAGACGTCTATTTGTAAAGTAAGGTTTCAGATGGTAATTCGCCCTTTTTGGATTGAGAAGATTAATAGTGCCTGGAGAAAAAGACCAATTGTATGGTTTACAGGTGTTCGCCGCACCGGAAAAACCACCATTGCTAAAATGTTTCTTATTGTGGGTTGTCTAAGCTAATAGAATTATTAAGATGAGTACTGATAATCCGGAGGTTAACATGCATATATCTTCTTTTGTCGTATTATTTAAAATGTAACAATAATTTAGATTATACTAAGTTTGTTAATTCATAAAATCAACACAGTTGATTTGTTCCATAGTGAATGTCTATCATCATATCATTGACAAAATTAATAGATTTTTAAATTTATCTCATTTTTATTATTTTACTATATGATTTTTATAGAAAACAATCTTACGAACGATCCGGCATTTAATCTTGCGGTGGAGGAGACGCTGCTGCGCCAAAAGAATGATCACGAATCGTATTTACTGCTTTATATCAATGCTCCCTCTGTGGTAATAGGCCGTCATCAGAACATATACGAAGAAGTGGATTTGAAACGCTGTCAGGAGTTAAATATTCCCATATTACGACGTATATCCGGTGGCGGGGCGGTCTATCATGACCAAGGAAATCTTAATTTTAGTTTGATTACGGATTATTCTCCTAAATTATTTAATAGTTATGAACCCTTTTTGAAACTAATAATAACAGCCTTGAATGAAATGGGAATTCCCGCAGAACAAAATGAACACAATGATATTATTTTGCAGGGTAATAAAATTTCCGGAACGGCGCAATTCACAATAAAAGACAGAATGCTCACCCATGGTACACTGCTTTATAATGCAGATATCAAATTGGCTGAAATGCTCCTATCTCCTTCAAATGAATCATATAAATCAAAATCAAAGAAATCTTATCCAAGCCCAATTAGCAACATATACGATTTTTTAGAAGACCCGGTTGATATATCACTTTTTAAAAAAAACCTGATGGATATATTATTCAAAAATATGGGACATAAACAAAAAGTGATAAACGAGGAGATAATAAAAGATGCTAAAATTTTAGCAAATAAACGATTTAATTCATGGGAATGGAATTACGGCCGCTCGCCGGCATGCGAATTTATGCGGGAAATCCGGCAATATGACGGATATTTAAAATTATGGCTCTATATAAAAAAGGGAATTATTAAAAAAGTAAAAATCGACAGTGATTTTATCCCAAACGACAAAAAGGTTCGTATTGAAAATTTGTTTCTCGAGCAAAAGAATGATATTTTAAGCTTAAAATTGATACTGAAAAAAATAGAAAAATTAGGTATAAAACCGATTGATTGGCTGAGCCTGATATTCGGTAAATAAAGGGAGATAATATGCGGGAAATAGCGGTTATTACCGGCGGAGGCAGTGGAATAGGTAAGGCGCTGGCCCATAAATTTGCAAATGAAGGATATGCTGTTCTTATAACAGGGAGACATTCGCAAAAGTTGTCTGAAACGAAGAAAAAATATCCGGAGTTTATTCATATTTTAAGGAGCGACGTCAGTGAGCCCGGTGACCGTAAAAATTTAAAAAATTACCTTGAAGTGAATAAATTTAAACTGAAATATTTAATTCATAATGCAGCCGTACTGTCACCTGTAAAACCATTAATGAATATTACATTAGCCGAATGGCGTGATCATCAGGCAATTAATGTGGAAGGTCCGCTTTTTCTTACACAAATCTTAGTACCATTTTTAATGGATGGCCGAATTCTTCATATCTCGTCCGGAGCCGCTCATCATGCTTACCAGGGTTGGGGCGCCTATTGCACATCAAAAGCAGCCTTATATATGATTTATCAAACGCTAAAAAATGAGTTGCAGCAGCATAATATAAAAATTGGAAGTCTGTGTCCGGGAGTTGTAAATACTCCTATGCAGGATCTGGTACGTGCGGCAAAACCGGAATATTTCCCTGCTTTACAGAGATTTATAGAATTGAAAGAAAATGATGAGCTTATCATGCCTGAGTCAGTGGCTGATTTTATATATTGGATGCTCACACACACATCTGATGATGAGTTTACTGACAAAGAAATGGATTTTTTAAAAAAATGAAAACCAGGGTTTTGTCAAGAAATGGATAGAGCAGTTAGCATGTAAAGACATGGAGAAAAATGGATGAAACACTGCGTCTGAGCAGGGCCTTACTAGGCAGGCGCAACGCAGCGACTTTGCAGGGGCGTGGTGAAAATCAGCCTGTCCCTGTGGGGTGCAATTTTTTTTAATTATCTTGCTACCCATACAAAACTACATAGAACCAGAAATAATCTGTGTTAAAGAATGACGATATCATATCCAATTTCCCAGTTTAAAACTGATATATAAGTTAAACATCGGTAGTGTAATTTTTTAGTAAACCTGCTCCGGCAACCTATTCAAAGAGGCAAAACTTCATTTATATCGAATATAAAACAAAAAAAGTTAGAGTATTTTGTGATGTATATCAATAAAACAGTATTATTTATAAAAAAATAGCTGTATTGCTAAAAATATTTTTATTATCCCTTGTCTGAAATAAAGAATATACTTATCTTTGTCGCTAATTTATTGACTATTAATAAAAGTGATATTTCATGAATAAAATAATGATTCCTTCAAAGCCTGTGGGGATTGCAGGTTACGGCGCTTATGTGCCTGCCTATCGCCTTCCCGCAAACGAAATTTCCGGACAATGGCGTGAGTCTCAGGATGTCAACGGATTGCCAGTGAAGCAAAAAAGTGTACCCGGTCCCGATGAAGATACCATTACAATGGCAATTGAAGCCTCGCAAAATGCCTTAGACCGCGCTCAAATATTACCTGAAAAAATTCGTGCGGTATGGATCGGCTCGGAATC
>JAUVIB010000005.1 GCA_030592985.1 Calditrichaceae bacterium
AATTATATGCAAATATATTTCTACCATAAGTAATATATTTACATGATGTTAGATATGTTTTATGCTTTTTACGAGTCCATCAATATTTATAAACATTTTTTTTTAAATTAAATGAATAACCAAATTTTTATATCTTAATGTAATAATAATCAATAATTCCAATTTAAAATCATATGTTGGTTTTTCTAAAAAATCTCAATTTAATGTAAAATCAAGAAATAAATTACAAAAGAAACCCAAATTAATCTATATTGGTATGGCTTTACTCACCAAAGAATGGGTCTTGCATAATGATGATAACCCAGATTTGATGTTAGCTGTGTCTTTTCCGTACCGTTTACTTTCATCCTAAAAATCTTTCTATCGGTGTCTTCTGGTCCTATTATTATTATATAAATAATATATTTACCATCTTTTGTGAAAGAGGGATACATAACTTTGCCAACATTACTAAAATCGAAAATTTCTTCACTATTGGTGTCCATATCATGCACAATTATTTTAGATATTGAATTTGATTGTGATACGGCGGAATATATTAATTTCTTACCATCGTAACTAAATGATGGAGTTTCACATGAAAAGTTATTGTTAATAAAATGTTCTTCACTAGATCCATCCGGTTTAATTCGGTGAATCTGATTTTCTCCAGAAATATTACTATGAAAATATATCCAGTCATCTTTTTCCCTTGTAACCGGTCGTTTTTTCCATGAATCTTCAATTTTAACTTCTTGAAAGTTATTTCCGTTTAAATCCATATACCCGATATGCCAGTAACTTCTGTTGTAATTCATATGGAAATCACATAAAATTCGGTTTAAAGATTTTGAATATCTTAAAAAATTAACTGAATATGGTGTTTCATTTAGATATGTAATTTTATGGTTTTTAACATCATATTTGTTTATTGTTCTATATTCTGACAAAAAAATAAATTCGATTTTATTATTAATCCAAAAAGGATACCTTCCGTTCGTGATATCAGTAAAACCGGTGCCATCTGTATTAAGAGTAATCACACGCCATTCATTATTGGAATTTTGTGCCATTAAAATCATTTTTTCGCTATCTTCTCCCCAGGTTACAACTATTCTTAAAGTTCCTGTAGTCGGATCAAGATGCAGGTAAACCTTTGTTTCAACTCCAGGTTCAATTTTTACCTTTGTTAACCCGGTATAAATGATAACATGATTGGAATTATAGGCGTTAACCATTAATTCCCAATCCCCGGGTTTTATCTCTTGTATTTTACAGTAAGCATTATTCTTCTGAATCGTAAAATCGAATTCTATAGTATCTTCACCACTCCTTGATAGAAATCCGGACATAGACATAATTTCTACCGGCGCTTTAGCGAGACTGATAGAGAATTCTAAACTTGCTGTTTTTTCAGTTTCATTATTTGTACCGGATAACTCATTTAGGTCGCAGGATGAAAAAATAGCTGCGAACACAAACAAGACAATAGACAATGTTTTCATATTTTACTCCAGAATATATAAATATTAAGATAAATAATAAACTTAGTATGGATTTAGATATTAAAATTCAATATAAGTATTTTTATGAATTTTATAGTTTTTTCAAACGGAAGTGTTGCATTCATTAGTCGAATCCACATTATTTTAATGAAAATATTTTCTGAATTTCTTGATCATTTAAGGCTCGATTATAAATTCGTATATCATCAATAGATCCATTAAAAAAATATCTTGGGAAAGACGGTGTTAAGCTAAGAGAACGCGTTCCTATCCATAAATCATCGGATGACTGATTAAAATATTGAGGGATATTTTCCGTAATTTCAGCGGTTATTAATCCATTAATATAAAGTTTTACATATTCTCCGGATTTAAAAACACCTATATAATGATACCATTGTTCCGGAACAATCTGTATTTCGGATTTCATAGCTCTATAATAGGTAGTATCACTATAAATTTGGAATAAAGCTCTGTCACCATCGTCAACTCCAATTCCATAAGGTGCGCAATTGGCTTTTCCAACAATACCGGCAATGCTATAACCAGTATTGTAAGTTTTATTTGCAAGCCCTTTGGCCCAGACAGATATGCTTATGCTCTCTGTAAACTCTATGGAGGAATCGTTTTGTACAATTATGTAGTCATCACCGTCAAAGTAATAAGCCTGATTCGGATTCCCAAATCTATCTTCGGTTAATGTAGCTCCATAAACATCACCGTCATTCCCATTACTGCTTTCATCGTTAGCATTACTGTTAAATGGATAGTACGCTACTAAACCATTGGTAAGATTCACTCCCCAGGTAATAATAATATTCAAACTTCCTGTCACGGGATCAAGATTTAGGTAAATTGTCGTTTCTTCACCGGGATTTATTTCTACTTTTATAGAGCCGGTATAAGTGAGTTCATAGTTGGCATTGTAGGCGTTAACCGTTAATTCCCAATCCCCGGGTTTTATATCTTGTACTTTGCAGTAAGCGTTATCACCTTTAATTGTAAAATCGAATTTTATGGTATCTGCACCACTCCTTGATAGAAATCCGGACATGGAAATAATTTCTGCAGGCGCTTTAGCAAGACTGATAGAAAATTCTAAACTGGCTGTTTTTTCATTTTCATTACCCGTACCGGATATATCATTTAGAGTACAAGATCCTAGTAATCCGATAAATGTGATCAAAAGAATGGCTGCATTTTTCATAACTATTATCCTTTCATCTCTGTATTATATATAATAATCATTTCCGTTTTCAGTATATTATGGAGCGATATCTATGTTACTCACTTTCATAATATAATGAATTTATCTCTTCATCAGTTAATACCCGGTTGTAGATACGGATATCATCTATTTTCCCATCAAAATATCCATTATATCTATCAGTACCTCTTTGGCCAATATACAAAAAACCATTAAAACTATTCCAATTTCCTAATGAATAATCTCCTGAACCCACCAAGGTTCCGTCAATATAAAGTAAATTTTGTTTGTCGCTATCAATTGTTGCGACAATAAAATGCCAGTCAAGAGAAATTTCATTTTTATATATCTGTTTATTATTATTATTAATGTCGTCTAAAATATGAAGAGAATCTCTGAAAAATAATCCCCAATCATTATAATAATCCACCGTTTTAAAAATTATTGACCCTTCTTGTGGTAATACAGAAGGTTTTATCCATACGGAAATAGTAACTTGTTTTAAAGAAAAATTTGATAAAATTTTAATATAATTGTCTATTCCATTAAAACTATATGCACAATTAGGAAAACCAAATCTATCTTCACTCAGAGATGAACCATATACAATACCGTTATTTTCATTTCCGCTTTCATCAGTAGCATTTCCATTAAATGGATAATAAGCTACTAGCCCATGAGAGAGATCAGTGTCGCCCCAGGTAACAATTATTCTCAAGCTTCCTGTAGAGGGATCAAGATGTAAGTATACCGTAGTTACTTTCCCTGGTTTTATTATTACTTTTGTGGATCCGCTGTAAGCAAGTTCATAATTGGCATTGTAGGCGTTGACCGTTAATTCCCAATCTCCGGGTTTTATCTCTTGTACTTTACAGTACGCATTATTATTCTGAATCGTAAAATCAAATTTTATGGTATCTTCACCACTTCTTGATAGAAATCCGGACATGGAAATAATTTCTACAGGCGCTTTCGCAAGGCTGATTGAAAGCTCCATATACGCCGTTGGTTCATCATTATTTGTACCTGATATATCATTAATATTACATGATATTATTAATCCAAAAAATAAAATTAAAAAAACTATTATATGCTTCATTATTTTAACCCTTTTTTATTGTATGTAATAATAGTTTATTAGTTCGATTTCATTCTTTTGTGTGTTTGTTATGACCGAATTGCACCACAATCCATTAACGTGGTTTGAATATACACCAAGGTTAATATTCTTCAATTTTGATCGTTATATAATAATTGTATTTCGTTCTCATCAATAACACGATTAAATATCATAATATTATCTATTGAACCATTAAAAGCATATTGATTAATTGAGCCACCGTATGTTCCAATGTAAAGATTAGATTCATAATTATTTATTACTAAATTTGATTTAAAAGCATTGACTAATTGACCATTAAGGTAAATTTTTTGAATATAACCGTCCCAAGTACAAACCAAGTGATACCAAATATTTTTTTTTAATTTTGTCATGCTTTGAACACCAGATTTATGGAGCCAGTTTCCATTATGATTAATTTGAAAAGAGGCAAGAGAATCAAATCTAATTCCAATGGCGTATTCACGGTTGTAGTGGGAACTACCTTTATATAAAATAAACCTATCTCCTGGAAAGTTCGTTCTAAACCACAGACTAATTGTCATGTTTTGATCTGATGGAGTCAAATTGTCACTGTCATTAATAACGATATAATCATCCATTCCATCAAAACAGTATGCACTATTGGAAGAACCGAAGCGGTCCTCACATAAAGTAGCACCGTTTACAATCCCATTATTTCCATTTCCACTCTCATCATCAGCATTCCCATTAAAGGGGTAGCATGCAACCAATCCATGAGTTATGTCTGTACCCCAAGTAACCACTACTCTCAAGCTTCCTGTGGCCGGATCAAGATGCAAGTAAACCTTTGTTTCAATTCCAGGTTCAATTTTTACTATTGTAGAACCGTTGTAAGCAAGTTCATAATTGGCATTGTAGGCGTTGACCGTTAATTTCCAATCTCCGGGTTTTATCTCTTTTACTTTGCAGTAAGCGTTATCACCCTTAATGGTAAAATCAAATTTTATCGTATCTTCACCACTTCTTGATAGAAATCCGGACATGGAAATAATTTCTACAGGCGCTTTAGCAAGGCTTATGGAAAATTCTAAACTTGCTGTTTCTTCATCCTTGTTATCCGTACCGGATAGTTCATTTAAGTTGCAGGATGATAAAACAACTGCAAACATAACCAGGACAATAGATAATACTCTCATATTTCGCTCCCAATTAGAAAAAAACAATATATAAAGGATACAAATAATAAACACAAGTATTTTCTGAATATTCCATTATTTTCGAATAATTGATAAAAGAGATAACCCGGTATTAAAAATAGTAATATTGAATTATTAATTTCTGTCATCAGGGTTGTTTGATAACAAATTTCTCTTTCCCGCTAATGTTAGCTTTATCTCATCATAGCTATAAGAATCGGGTAGCGCTTCCTTTATTGGTTTTAATCTTTCAAAGCCGATTTCTTTTGCTTTGTCAAGAATAGTTTGTTGCTTATCTCTGGGGACTTCGCGGTTTATATCAACCTGATATCCGATTTCAATTGCCCGCATTAAATGAGAAACTATCCTTTGCTCAGGCAGGGAGAGCATTTGAGCGGTATCTTTAATTGAGAAGCCTCCATGAAAATATTGATATGATTTCATAACAGTAGTCGAGATTGAATTTTTCCTATTAGATTTTTTTTTCTTCCTACGGAATTTTCTTAGCTCAATTGTTGGCGCTTGATTTTTTAATTCCGGATATTTTTTGGTATAATCATTGATTATCTTTAGAAAACGATCACCATATTTTTCAACTTTTTTTAAACCGATTCCTTTAATATTGATTAATTCATCAAGGGTTTGCGGAAAATAGGCGCTCATCTCTCTCAGAGATTCGTCGCTGCACACAAAATAGGGTGGCAAATCTCCGGAAAGGTCTAAACGCAATCTTTTTAATAAAGTGAATAAATCTCTGTTATAGTTTTGAGATTTTTGTGGAAGCTCTTTTTCCCTTTGTGTTTTCCTATAAATCACGGACGGGGTGTTTTTTGCCGTAAAATTTTCATTGATAGATAAAACCGGGTATTGGTCATCACTTTTTATTATTCTACCCTCTCGGATCAAATGATAAGTTAAAGCAATAATTTTTTTAAGTTCCATATTATTAAGGGCGCTAAAATATTTGCTATGAATAAGGCCGAGCTTACTAAATCTTTCATTATCACTACCATTTAACAAGTTGGCAATCGTTGTAACACCATACGTATCATTAAACTCTTCAATGCATGAGAGAATAGTTTTTTTATTCCCGGTAACATCGGCTATACTGTTTGAACTACTGTCTGTCGTTTTAGGATGCCAATTCAGACAAATATCACATGCATGGCAATTATCTTTATTATATTTATCTCCGAAATAATTTAGTATGTATTTTCTGCGGCAAGCGCTGCGTTCAATATATTGCTCAAGGATATCTAATTTTTCCAGTTGTCTTCGCCTTCGTTTTTCATAAACATTAAAATCAATACCGATTTTATCCCATGGGATAATAGTTGATGTTAATTTAATACCTCTTCCCCTAAATGGCGGCGTATATATCAGTATACCCTTATGCTCAATTTCACGTATGGCAGCATTAAATTGTTCATGGGAGAGATTGGTATCTTCAAGTAACTTTTCCAACGGTACCGGTTGGCTGTCATGTGGCAGCAGCCATTGAATTATTTTTTTCTGGATATCCGCTCGTTTAACTTTTAACAGCGCCTTTTCCTGATCAAAAATAAAATCAACCTGAATAGTCACGGTTTGTTTATTCATTCTTTGAAGAATGTTATATTGTTCAAAAAGTTTTATCCCTGAGGCCACAGACATTTCGTTTGCTCCGCAGGTTTCACCGATTTCACGATAGGTGAGATAAATATCTTCACGCTCCAGGTTAAATAGAAAATTATAGATATTCTCTAATATTTCTTTCGGTGGATAATTATTTTCTATAAAAAATTCCTGAAGCTTACGATCGCTGTAATTATAAAAAAGAAAACAATAAGAAGTCTTCCCATCACGTCCGGCGCGTCCTGCTTCCTGGTAATATGCTTCCAACGAACCGGGCATATTGTAATGTAATACAAAACGTACGTCATATTTATCAATACCCATGCCGAATGCATTGGTAGCGACAATAACAGATATGTCATTGTTTAACCATTGATCCTGTGCTTCATGTCGCTGCACTTTGTCCATTCCGCCGTGATAGCCGGCCGCTTTGATTTGGTGATTGTTTAAAATGTTCGTAATGGATTCTACCGCCCGTTGGGTTGAAACATAAACGATTCCGGAATTTTTTATAGTAGGAAGAATCCGCAGCATTTCTGCTTCTTTTTCTTCATTGGATAAATTGACTGCAAAATATTTTAAATTTGGACGGTCGAAGCCACTTATAAATACTTTAGCGTCGGGTATACCGAGTTGTATTAAAATATCCTCACGGACTTCTTTGGTAGCAGTTGCGGTAAAAGCAGCAACAGGAGGACTGCCGATCATTTTAATAATACTCTTTAGTTTTAAATAGGAAGGCCGGAAATCATGACCCCATTGAGAGATACAATGGGCTTCATCAATCGCAATGAATGAAACGTCAATTTGATTTATCAGTTTCATAAAATTAGCAGCATAAAACCGTTCCGGTGCAATATATAAAAGTTTATAGTAACCTCGACGGACGTCATTGAGTCGTTGTTGTGCTTCATTAAGTGTTAAGGTGCTATTAATAAATGTGGCCGGTATTTTTAGAGAATGAAGAGTATCAACCTGATCTTTCATTAAAGCAATTAACGGCGAAATAATAATACTAACGCCATCAAAGATTAATGAGGGAATTTGATAGCATAAAGATTTGCCGGCGCCGGTAGGCATAATACCCAGTACATCTTCTCCTGTTAAAATCGTATCAATTATTTCCGCTTGTCCCTGACGGAAGGAGGAGATTTTAAATTGATCTTGTAAAACATTAATGGGTTCTTTATTCAAGACAGATCCATGTTAATAAATATTGGTCTTAATAGTATCATAGAGGGCTAATTCCGTTCTCTGCTTTCCAGCCGGTCTTCATCCCGTTCTTTACTTTCACGCAGCATATCTTTGGGATTATCGATGATTGGCGATTCGTCAAGTGACTTCCAGTTAAAATTTTCATCCAATGGATCCAGTGCTTTTTGCGGATCAAATAATTTGATATCAACCGGCAGGGCGGAATAGGGAGTAAAATCCGGCTTATCAGTAAAAAAATCGGCCATATCGCTTGCGCCGGCGTCATATTGATTCAAATAAGGAAGGTTAAGAACATTAAAATAAGTTTTAAAAATACTACCGAAACTATAATGTACTTTACTTACATAATTCCTTTTTACATAGGGTGATATAACCAACAATACACTGCGATGAGCGTCAACATGATCAACGCCGTTTTGAGCGTCGTCTTCGGTTACAACAATCATCATATTTTTCCAGTATGGAGTGTGAGAAAGAAATTCAACAATTCGTCCGACAGCAAGATCATTGTCGGCCATATAGCTTTCACGGAAAGGGTACCCTTCGTCCGGACGCTCTCCTGCGCCGTGGTCATTGGGAATAATAACCGTTAACAATTGCGGCATCAGTTCTCCGCTATTTAGCCATTTTTGACTGAATTCTTTAATAAACATGTCGATTCTAAATTGATCAGGAATCGACATATTATACGTGGGGTACATTTTAGAAGTTTTGGTAAAAATGGGTGCAGGAACGGGATAATTAGCTAAATGGCGAATACCTGTGTATTTATATTCTGCTTCATAGCTGGCCGGTTCAAACATGATACCAAAACCAAAATTATAGAAACTAATACGATTTCTTTCAAGATGTTCCCATAAAGATCCGGCTTCATTATAATCTTCCGGGTAAATGGCCCCAGCGGCGCCGTTCATAGCAAGACTGCCCGGCGCTTTAGATTGCGATTTAAATTTCCGGTTACTTCCGTAGCTTGCAACCGTTGTTGTTTCTACCCATTCATTGGGGTAGGTATTCACCAGCCAGCGATGTCCATCGGCAGAGACGTCTGAATCCACATAGAAATTATCTCCGAGAGAAAATTCTTCTGCTAATTTCAAATGATTGGGCATCACGGTTACATTTTCTAATTTTTCAGTATGTTTTTTATTACTAAAGTTCACATTACGCCCATAGCGTGCAATGGATGGATCACCTTTAACACTTTTAAGTTGTCCGAATATTTCATCAAACGTACGATTTTCTTTAGAAATAAATACGATATGTTTAATAGGGGATTCCTTTTCGCCGCCATAAAGAGGAATGGGGTTATTTTTACGCAGATTAAATATTTTTGAATCCGCGTATTGAATTTTGAAATTATTCGTATTTACTTTTTGAGTTAATGCAGGTAATTCAGTGTCTTTCGGGATTTCTATAACGGATACCGTTCCTTTCATAAGGCTGCCGATATAACTTCCCTCCGGTCCTTTTATAAATGTTTCTCCACCATTCGGTCCGCTGCCATAACCTTTGGCATTAGTCACAATTAACTTTTTCCCATTAGAGGTAACCTGAAGTTTAGAGGGGAACCAGCCTACGGGAAGATGGCCTATTACTTTTAAAGTTGGAATATCAATAATACCGACAGCGTTAATTCCGGATTCAGCTACATAAAGCCGTTTTTGATCTGGAGAGACCGCCAGGCCGAAAGGGATTACACCGCGAAAGTGTTTGACCGCTTCGTGAGGTTTTAAGTATATGTGTGTAATAATGGTATCTCGATTAATATCAATAACCGAGATATTATCGTTGGTTCCATTACTGACGAAAATATAATCATCAGTAGCAGCAAGAGAATTGGGGCTGGAACCGCCAACAGCAGGGATACCTTCAACCGGTTCACCGACAAGGGTTCCTGTTTTTATTTTTGCAACAACATTAGGACTTTTTGCCTTTAAATCGATAGCCCAGACTGAAAATGATTCAGGGACATTAGGATCACCTAAGCCCGGAATAGTTGTGGAATCATTTTTTTTACCTTCCCGCATCTCTTTGGATTGAAAGGCAAAAGGTGGAAATTTAAGGGCTGTATCTTTTAGATTTTTTTCGTCGATACCCAGAATCAATTTGTACTCAAACATTCCTACGTTTGCAACATATACTTTTGATTCATCCGGTGATAAAATAATCCCGAAGGGATACCGTCCAACCGAAACATTATGAATAACCCTTTTAAGTTTAGTATCCACAATAAGCACCCTGAAATTCATTTGATCAACGGCATAAATACGGCTGCCGTCCTTATTCATCACAAGATCGCCGATATAACCATCCGGATGTTTTTCACCGGTAAGAGCATTTTCACAATCGATAAAACCCGCTTTCTTCCCGCTGTTAATATCAAACAGGATAATTTTATTTTGCTGACCGCCTGAAACATAAACAGTTTTTCCGACTGGACTAACCGCCAGGCCCATAAAAACAGAAGCCAGAACACCTTCATCCGTTTTTGGTCCGGGAGGAATCTGCATTACACTTGGTGAATCCGAAAGCAAATCTTTTATGATAGAAATAGAGAGTGGGCGGATGCCGGAATTTGCGGTAATGGCAATATTACCATCTCGATTAATGGCCAGTCCGTAAGGATGTGGAGCAACAGTTATATTTTTACCAAGCGGTGTAATTAAGCGGCCATTTGGTATGACAGTTTCCCCGGATTTATTGATAGAAGTATAGCGGTTCTCTGCCGGAGCCGATAAAATTGTGATTTTTTTTTCTGTTTTGCATGAAATAGTTAAAAACAGCAATAAAACGGAGAGAGCGAATAATTTAAAATAATTCATAGAAACCTCTATCTATGATATACATTAATCAAAAACAATTATCATGTATAATAATCATCAAACATGGAAAATTCAAGTTTAATGAATAAAATTCAATGTGTCAATTTCCATATGTAACCGAAGTGATTAAAAAATATAGATGGCCTCTTCAATGATTGCGGTAGGGGATGATTCAATATATTAGCTCTAAACAACTATTTACATTTTTTCTGATATTTCACAAATTAGAATAGAGAACGAATATATGGAATTATCAACTGTGTATAATTTTGAACTCAATTCATTTTGTTGTAACTTTATTATAAAAAAATCCGATAAAGTTTTATTTTACCTGGTTCAAACATGAAAAAAATTACTTTTTTACTTTTTCTGTTTTTTATAATGCCAATGTTCGTCTCTTCCCAGGTGATATCTGATTCAGATAAGCCGTATGGTAAAGCGGTGAAAGAGATTAATATTGAAGGATTAACGAAAACAAAAGAATATATTGTAACACGTGAACTGCTCTCTAAAGTCGGGGAACCGTGTTTAAAAGAGAATCTTTTAGAAGAGTTTGCTCGTCTTGATATTCTTGATATTTTCAGCGAAATTTTGATTAAACCGCAGCTTAAGCAGGATAGTGTTGTTATTAGCTATAGCTTTGTGGAAACATTTAACCTATTACCGGTTGTAGCAATACAAATAAATGATGAAAATGGTATCTCTGCCGGAGGCGGGGTTAAAATGCCAAATTTATTTGGTAGAGACATTTATCTTTCTGCCAGAGCATTATTTGGCGGCGCTACAACTATTGAAGTGACGCTTGATCAGCCGTGGGTTAAGTGGAATCGTATCGGTTACCGTTTTGATTATTTCCATAGGGACCGCTTAAATAAAGGCGCTAATTTTCATGAAATTGCAGATGAGATGTATTTAAATATATTGGGCAGTATTTCCAAATATTGGAAAGTCGGAATACACTTTGATTTTGTAATTTTAAAAAGTGATGTATCCGGTATTACCCTGTCTCCGGATAACAAAGACCACGTATTTCGTTCCGGCTTATATTTTGCGCTTGACACGCGCGATGCTTATTTAGATACTAAAAACGGTTGGTGGAATGAAATTTCTTATACCAACGAAATGAAAGCATTTAACAGTTCATCAGATTTTAACCAGATTGATATTGATATCCGCAGGTACATTCCTCTTAAATGGGAGAGACACGGCTTTGCCTTATTCTCGTTAATGACATTACGAACAGGAACAGTTGGGATAAACCTTGCCGACTGGCAGCAATTCAATCTTGGCGGAACCAATACGGTTCGCGGTTGGCAGTTTGCTTATCATAGAGGAAAAAATCAATTTATCAATACTCTTGAATATCGATATTCCTTAATAAAACCACAGCTACTCCGATTGCCTTTAAATTTTAATATAAAAACAGGAATCCAGTTGGCGGCTTTTGCTGATTACGGGGCAGTATGGGATGAAAAGAGTGAGTTTGCCGCTAAAAAATTTTTAACAGGTTATGGCGTCGGTATACGTTTTTTTATGCCGATGGTTGGTTTACTCCGTTTAGACGTTGGTTGGGGCCAGCAGGGAGAGGGCGCTTTTCTGCATCTCGGTTCGTTTGAAAAACCGGTTCTCACCCGCAGGCGGGTTCGTTAATCTCTTACTCTCCAAAACCAAGAATTTGTCTCTAACTTTTTTTGGGTGGGAATAAAAGTCGCAAAATATAATGGCCACCCTGCGAAGTCGGGCAGGCAGATATCCACCACGCCATGCGGCGGGCGCAGCAGATGAAACACGGATAAAATAAATTTTTAATATTTCAATAAACTGTTTTTCAAGTCGATCTCAGCTTGATTAAGGGAGTAATTCGAAAGAACTTTCGCTAGTTACGACTCCTTTAGCCAATGAAATATTTCTGCTAAAGTCGGTTTTTTCCCCTGTATCAAAGTAGCCATTCTGAATATTTTTGCAGCAAGAAGTATAACCACTACGATAGATAAAAGCATTACTACGGATGTTAAATAAATCTCATTGGTAAGACTTTCAGCACTCAGTGGAATTCTGATAATCATAAAAAATGGCGTTAAAAAGGGAATATAACTTAGTATTCGAATAATCTCTGAATCGGGATTTGTGAATATCATTAATGAAAGTAACATGGGTATGATGGCTATGGTTCTTAAGAATTGATTGATTTGCTGAGCATCAAATTCATTGGCGGAAACCGCGCCCACCGTAGTAAATATGGCCCCGTAAAAAAGAAATCCAAGGATAAAATAGAGTAAAAAATAGAGAGCATTAATTAAATTCATATAACTGATTTCATGAACCGGGATAAAATCCCCTGCAATAAATAACAGGGTGAGAAGAAACCAGATAAAAAGCTGTGTGAGACCCAATAAACTTAAACCGATAATTTTACCTCCCATAATTTGTCCGGAACCGGCATAGGAAAGTAAAACTTCAATAACACGGTTTGATTTTTCCTGCAGTACGCCGCTAAAAAGATACCCGCTTGATGTGAAGATTGCCATAAAGAGAAGAAAGGCTCCAAATAAAGGACCGTAAAATTGAATGTAAAAATTCCATTCCCGGTCACGGTTCTCCTGGATGTGATATTTTCGTATCTTTACCGGTTTGAACCATTTTAAAATTATCCCGCGTTCAACCTTGTCGTTTAATATTCTTTTTTTAATAGCAATGGTTTGTAATACATTTTCAAATCGTTCCCATTCCAAAAAATCACCGGAATTTTTAGTGTGATATTCTATAGCAAGGTCATTTGAAAAAGTGAGATAGGAGTTAATAACATCTTTAGCGAGTAGAGAATCGGCCATTTTTTTAGCTTCATGTTTATATAGAGAGTCTAAAGCGTTTTGATAACGGTTAAGCTCAATATCTATAAGTTCTCTTTCATCGCGTATTTTCTGAAGCCGATCGTAAGAGGTCTCTAAAAGATACTGCCTATTTTTTAATTTTTGATTTTTGTAATATATTGTTCTTTCTTTTTTAATGTTATTATAAAGTGTTAAAATAGAATCACGTTTCATTCGTATGCTTCGTAATTCTCTTGCCATATTTAAATAAGGCATAGAATTTGAGACAGATATTTTTAAAACCATATATTCCGGGGTATTGTTCTGAAGTTTATAGTTTTTATTTAATTCTGCTTGAAGTTCATTGGAAATATTTTGTCCGCTTAGGTCAATAGCACCTATGAGTTTAGTTGAAACTTCAGCACTGTACTGAAAAAAATAGATAGGAATAAACAAAATAATAACAAATAAAAAAGGTGAAACTAATGTATTAAATAAAAATGAACGTGATTTTAATCTTCTAGTGAATTCCCAGCGGGCGATTCTGAACAGATTTTTCATGATTCAGCCTTTAAATTTTATATTGTTTAAGCCTGCTCTTGAATAAGTTTAATAAAGATATCGTGTAATGTTGGTTCAACAATTTCAAATTTTCGTAATTTTATTTTTCCTTTTGTCATGTTGAAAAAATCAGTAATGCCTAATCCCTGCTTGTGAAGAGTAAATCTATAGGCGTTATTTTTTTCTTCGATAATATTAATTCCGTCAATTTCGTGCAAAAAAGATAATGAGTTATCCGCCTCAATCAGGTAGGAATTATCTCTATATTTTTTTTTAATTTCAGTGAGTTTCCCTTGTAAAATAACTTCACCCTGATTAATTAAACATATTTGGTCGCATAGTTTTTCCACTAAGTCCATTTGGTGGGAAGAGATAATCAGGATTTTATTCATTTTTTTATATTCATAGAGCATTTTTTGTAAAACAATCTGATTGATCGGATCTAGGCCTGCAAATGGTTCATCAAGTATCAGCACTTTAGGCCCATGCAAGGATGCTGCGATAAACTGAATTTTCTGCTGCATTCCTTTAGAGAGCTGGTTAATACGGGTATCAGTAAAATCCACTAAGCCTAAGCGATCCAGGTAGCGGATTGCCTCTACCTCTGCTTTACGTTTTTTTAGGTTATTCAATGTTCCGAAATAGACCAGCATATCCAAAACGGTAGCTTTCGGATAAAGTCCTCTCTCTTCGGGGAGGTAGCCAAAATGCTGTCTTGGGCATTCATTCCTGGGAAGACCGTTATAAAGTATTTCTCCTGAATCAGCTTTAAGAATATTCATGATGATGCGCATAGCAGTTGTTTTACCTGCCCCATTCGGTCCTAATAGCCCAAAGATGTTACCTCCGGTTACTTTAAAACTGATGTCCTTTAGGATTTGATTGCCATAAAATGTCTTGTTAATCTGATTAACTTCTAAAATATTTTTATTCATTATTCTTCCACAACTATTTGTATGGTTGAATTACTCAATTCCGTTAATTTTATTTCAAATAGATTTTGTTTACTTTTTGGTATCTCAACACTCATTATAATATGATCGCTATATTCGCTTTCTGCTATGCGTCCCCCGAATTCATTTAACAATTTCCTTACGAGGTTTTCCAATTCATAGCTAAAGCTAAGGTGTAAAGATTTTGTAGAAACCTTTATTTTATATTTTGTATTGCTTACCGCAAGCTTTGCTGCTTCGGAGTATGCTCTTATGAGTCCGCCTGTTCCAAGTTTTGTGCCGCCGAAATATCGGGTAATAACACATAATGTTTCATTAAGCTCTGCAGATTCAAGAACCCTAAATATTGGTTTTCCCGCAGTCCCGGAAGGCTCTCCATCATCAGAATAACGAAATATATCGGCATTTATTCGATAAGCAAAACAATTATGTGTTGCATTATAGTACTTCTTTTTAATATCCGCATATTTTTCATCTGCATCTTCTTTAGAATTGCTAGGGATAACCCTGGCAATAAACTTTGACCCTTTAACTTTTAATTCCGCTGTTGCTTCGGCTGCGGGAGTAAAATATTCATCTTTTCCAGGAATTTTATTGATCATATTTATTAAAGTAATTATTTATCTTGTAAAAGTAAAATGAAAAAATTATGAACAGCTTATAAATTGACCTTTATAAATTTAAAAATATGCCGACTATAAATATATGATCGAACGAAAAGGTGTTTACGTGTTTGGGATTATTTTGGATGTTACCGGGTAATAGCATAATAAAAATAACTTAAATATCTTAGAAAGAAGGTATGCAAAATAAAATAGTTTTTATTTCAGATAATTTTTCACGATACCAAAGTCTTCTTCGAAAACATTCCCCGGAAAATTTAATGATAGATTTATTAACATTTTCTGAAGCCGAGAGTAGAAGCTTTTCCAACATATTTTTCAATCTATATATAATTGATTATTCATGTGATAGTATTACTGTACCGAAATGGATTCAGGAGATTGCTAGGCAAGATTACTTCTTTCGTGTAATTCTTATCTCGGATGAAAGTCCTGAACAAAATTTAGTAGATATTTTATCTGATCACCTTTATGCTGTTATTACACATGAGAAAGCGGAATCCTCTTTAGGTCAATTTATCGAAAATTACTGGCAATCTTCCCTTAAACGTCAGTATGTCCAAAAAGTAGATTAATAAATACAAAAAACGCGTTTGTATTGATCACATATCTGCACAAAACAAAATAAAATCTAAAAATGAATTTTCAAACAAAATATTTTTTGTATCTACCTGGTTTTTATTTTATATTTCCATTATTCGTTAGGGGTGTTTCTAAAAATGAAACTGAGAGCATACCCTTTGAACCTGATCCGGATCATACCGGCGAAGGAAAACGGCTGAAGAGAATTATTTCCCTCTAACATCCGCTTTCCATGCTAAATATCCCTGTGTAGGTACGGATTTTCTAATATCTAATAAAATTAGGAGTAAAAATCCGTATGCGTATTTTTTTATTAATACTTATACTTTTTTTCGGAATTGTTTTTTCTCAACCCATCGATATTAAGGGATATGTTATCGATGCTGATACGAAAACTCCACTCAGCGGCGCTAATATATATGTTCCGGGAACGTCTATCGGTGCTATATCTGATGAATTAGGAATGTTCATATTGACTTTTCCAAATGACGGCACGTATGTTATTCATGCAAATTATATGGGATATGCTCCAGGTAAAACTCATTTTCAGGTGAGGGAAAATGATCGCGGGTCGATAATTCGCTTTAATCTGGTACCTTTTATATTAAAAGGTCAGACTATTATTGTAACGGAGACGCGGGCAAAACAAGGAGAAACTCCCGTTACTTTCAGTAATCTGGAAAGAGATGATATTGAGAATATACATGACTACAGCGATATTCCCATGCTATTAAATGAACTCCCTAACGTCTATTCCTACTCGTTAAGTGGCGATCCTCTCGGATATTCATTTATAAAAATCCGTGGTTTTGATCAAAAGAGAATTGGTGTAATGATTAATGATATTCCTTTAAATGACCCCGAAGATCACCAGGTTTATTGGGTGAATATGCCGGATTTCGCAGAAAGTGTTAATGATATTCAGGTACAGCGCGGCGTCGGTACTTCTGTTTACGGCACATCGACTTTTGGCGGTTCTATTAATATCAATACGGATGCGTTTGGTAGAAAACGAAAAATCAGCGCTAAATTCGGTTTTGGCAGCTACAATACCAGAAAATTTTCCGCGGAGTTCAATTCCAATCTGATTGATGATACCTATTCTTTTTATGCACGATTTTCAAAAATCACTTCAGATGGTTTTCGAAATAATTCTGCCTCCGATTTGTGGGCATATTACCTAAGCGCGGCAAAATATAGTGAGAATATGATAACCAGAATAAACTTATACGGCGGTCCGGAAGTAACCCATCCCGATTGGTATGGTATCCCCGAAGATATTTTAAAAACGAATCGCCTCTATAAGTCTACATCTTATGAAAATGAAATTGATAATTTTAATCAGCCACATTACGAACTGATTAACGAATGGAAAATTTTACCAAGACTGGAATGGAAAAATACCCTTTATTATATCAGGGGAAAAGGATATTATGAAGGATTGAAAACGGCTAAAAAATTACGTGATTTTGGTATGGAAAATTTTAATACACCCGATCCAAACCTCTATGGGAATGATTCGCTTACCTATTATCTTTCCGATAATGATACGCTTGTTCGTGAAAATGGGAATTATACGGTAAAGCGCACTGATTTAGTTCGTCAAAAATGGGTTGAAAAAAATCAATATGGCTGGATTAGCCGCGCAAAGTTCGACCTTTATGATGGAGAGATGATGTTAGGTTTTTCCGCTTACGGTTTTGATAGTGATCATTACGGATTGGTAACCTGGGGAAAAAATATTCCGAATAAATATGAACCTCCTCAATATTATTACGGTTATAACGGTAATCGTAAATATATTTCTACCTATTTCAATTATTTATATGATTATACAAAAAATATAGTTTTAATGACTAATATTCTCTATGAGCATAAAATACAGGATTTTTCACAAAGACCGGTAGCTCTTTATGAGGGGGATCTGGTAAATGCCTATTCCTTAACGTATGATTTTATCAGTCCCAGAATGGGTATGATGTATAAAATAAATTCCAATTTAAATGCTTATGTTAATGCTTCCTATGCCGAACGGGAACCTTCTGATGATGATCTTTATGATACCTGGCAAGGGCCTGATGATCTTGGTGTACCTCCCCTGTTTGCTAAAAGCGATACTGTTTGGCAGGGGAATAAGGTGGTTAAGGTAAACTGGAGCGAACCCTATGTTAAGCCGGAAGAGTTGATTGATTTCGAATTTGGTGCAAATTATACTACTCCCCGCCTTGCCATGTCACTTACCTATTATTATATGAAATTCCGCAATGAGATTGTTCCCCTTGGTGGTTTGGACAAAGACGGTAATCCCATTAAAGGAAATGCTGAAGAATCAATTCACAGCGGGATAGAACTTTCCGCTAAAGCACAATTGCATAGTTATCTGAGTATAAATGGTAATTTGTCTTACAGTCAGAACTATTTTAATGTTTTTAAGCTGAAAAACTGGGACGGGAGTGAGAATGATCTGAGCGGAAATACCATTGCCGGGTTTCCGGGAATAATTGCAAATCTGAAACTATCGTCATATATTAGTACATTATATAACGCTCTGTCGCTGCAATATATCGGTAAACAATATCTTGATAATACACAAAATGAGTCAAGAGTAATAGATACTTACTTTTTGCTTAATTATAATATTTCGTACACGGTTAAACCGATGATTGGTTTGCCCTCTTTTAGGTTAATGCTGAAAATCAATAACCTTCTTGACGCCAACTATGAAACGGCAGGATACTATGATAGTTGGTATAATACAGCATACTTCTGGCCCGGCGCCGGAAGAAATTTTTACGCATCAATAGAGGTAATTTTATGAGTTTTAAAAAACCCGTTGCCATCATTGCTAACGGTGAACCCCAGGATGAAGGATTGATTAAGGCAATTCTTAAAGATGTACAGACCATTATCGCTGCCGATGAAGGCGCAGACCTATGCGCCAAATTGGGAATTATTCCCAATGTTATCATTGGTGATCTGGATTCCATAAGCACAAAAACAATGGAAAAATTCAACAATGCCGATGTAATTTATCACCCGGATCAGAATACAAACGATTTAACCAAAGCTCTGGAACATGCAAAAACATTATCTCCCAGTATCATAAAAATTTTAGCATTATGGGGCCGGCGAACGGATCATATTATCAGTAATTTATTAATTGTAAATAGTTGGGATATGGATATTCCCCTCGTTGTTTATGATAGTTTTGGGAAAATGTTTTTTTTAAAACATGGCCACCATCATTTTAAAGGTAAACCGGGTAAAACTGTCTCACTTTTCTCCCTCGGTGAAATTAAAAATCTTAAGCTTAAGGGCTTTCGCTATCCTGTAAATAAAACTTCATTTAACCCCCACTTTAACGGATTGAGCAACATTTATGACAGTGGTTCTGTTTCCGTTGAATTTTCAAAGGGCAGGCTTATCATATATGAAGTTTACGGTGACTGAAGAGTTCCTTTATAATATCCTGCCATTTACGATTTACCTGATTCTTCTTTTTTATCTTGGATTTAAAGCAAGAAGAAAAGCTGCAGATGAAAGTGAATACTTGCTTGGCAATCGTTCATTAACTTTACCCGCCTTTGTAGCGACCCTGGTTTCTACCTGGTACGGCGGTATTTTGGGTGTCGGCGAATTTGTATATTCTTATGGAATTTCCAATTGGATTGTGATGGGGCTTCCGTACTATTTTTTCGCATTACTTTTTGCATATACCTTAGCGCCAAAAATCCGTGAAGCTGAGAATTTTTCTATGGCGGATATGCTCTATCGGTTTTATAACCGGCCTGTCGGTCTACTTGGTAGTGTTTTTATATTTATCATGATATCGCCGGCGCCGTATATTTTAATGCTGGCTATCCTTTTAAAAATATTCCTGAATATTTCGTTTTTATGGAGTTTAATCCTTGGAGCATTATTCTCAATTATTTATGTATACAAGGGCGGATTCCGTTCTGTTGTAAAAACAGATATCCTTCAATTCTTTCTGATGTTTATAAGTTTTATTATTCTATTTGTTTATTTGATTACTTCCGATATTTCACTATTTGAACTGCCGGATCATCTTGATACGGAACATCTCAACCCCATGGGCGGTCTTTCCTGGCAAAATATTGTGGTGTGGTTTAGTATTGCCAGCTGGACTTTTATTGATCCCGGATTTCATCAGCGCTGTGCGGCTGCCAGAACACCGAAAATTGCTCGTAAAGCTATTGTTGTATCCGTCGGTTTTTGGTTTATTTTTGATATGCTTACAACCATTAGTGGATTATATGCCGTAGCGCTTTTACCGGGGATTGATCCCTTAATGTCTTTCCCTGAACTGGCCCGTTATATATTACCTCCCTTTCTGCAAGGGTTGTTTTTTGTGGGATTGGCGGCAATTATTATGTCAACTGTTGATAGTTATACCTTTTTGTCGGCAATGACTTTTGGAAGAGATATTCTTGGGCATTTATCCGTAAAAGGTTTTGGAAGTGATAAGAACTTAGCGATTAAAATCGGTTTGGTTATTTCAGCAATATTGTCTGTTTTGCTGGTACTGGTGTTTCCATCGGTGATAAAACTGTGGTATACGCTGGGCAGTTTGTTTATTCCGGCACTGTTACTGCCGCTTCTCGGGAGCTACTTTAAAAATATACGTGTATCAGCCAATCTCACTTTAATTGCGATGATTGGAGGATTTAGCATATCATTCAGTTCTTTATTATGGGGGGAATTTCATAAAATTGACGGGTTTGCTCAATATTTTTTGGGAGTTGAACCATTTTTTCCAGGATTATTATTCACATTATTGATTTATGTATTCGGGAAGTTATATAAGAAACAATAATCATTAGTCACGATGAATTAATGAGAAAAAATAAAGTTCCTCTATTCGTCTTCGTGCTTGCCCGACTGAGGTATGGGCAGATTAATTAATTTCTAATATATCTTTATTTATTTTCCACCTGATTGGCTGGAACAACATTGGCATGAATATATACGCGCTTTTTTCGGGCATAGTAATCATTACTGTAAATCGTTATACTTTTTGATATACGCCCCTTCCGAATACTCGATTCGACTATTGTTTTAACATAGGTTGTATCACCCGGCATGATGGCTTCTGAACTCAGAAGTACGGCGGTGCAACCTCAGGAACTTTTTACTTTGTAGATTTTTAAAGTATCAGTGCCGGTGTTTGTTATTTTAAAGGTGTGTTCAAGCTTTGTACCATTAGAAATATCGCCAAAATCATATTTTTCATTGTCTATCTGGATTTTTGCATTCTCCGATAATGGCCCTATCTGACCATAGGCAGTAAGAGCGAATAATAAAAGGATGAACAGATGGAGAAATTTTGTCATAATTCATGCCCCCTGTTGATGATTATGAAAAGTGGTTTTTAATTAAAAAGTGCAGATTTAAAATAAGATAAAAAAAATAAAGAGTCAATTGAAAATCGGTATATAGATTATTGTAAAATACTACTAAATGAATTTGACTTTATTATTATGTTAATATAGATTTTACCAACATTTAACAAAAGGAGATGATATGTACAAATTAATTCTTACTTTGCTGATTCTAACCGCCTTATTAATTACCTGTTCATCAGACAAAAAAGAACAGAAAAAAGTAATCAATGATGAATGGGTATCGCTTTTTAATGGTAAAAATCTCGATGGATGGGATTTAAAAATTAGCGGTTATGAATTAAATGATAATTATAAAAATACCTTTCAGGTGGAAAACGGAGTATTAAAAGTCTCTTATGATAAATATGACAAATTTAACGGTGAATTCGGCCATATTTTTTATAAAGATAAATTTTCCAGTTATAAAGTACGTCTTGAATACCGCTTTACCGGTGAACAGGTACCCGGCGGACCAAGCTGGGCTTATCGCAATGGCGGTATCATGCTGCATGGCCAGACAGCTGAAAGTATGGGCAAAGAGCAGGATTTCCCGGTATCTATTGAAATGCAGCTTCTTGGGGGCGATGGTGAAGACAAGCGTCCAACCGGGAATCTCTGTACACCCGGAACCAATGTTGTTATGAGTGGAAAGCTGATAACTCGTCATTGTATTGAATCCAAATCAAAGACTTATCACGGAGACCAATGGGTCAAAACAGAAGTTATTGTTCATGGTAACCAATCGATTACTCATATTATTAACGGAGATACGGTGTTGTATTATGAAAAACCACAGTTAGATGAAAGAGACGCTGATGCTCAAAAATTGATTAAAGACGGCAATCTAATGCTAAGTGAGGGTTCGATTTCTTTGCAGGCCGAGAGCCATCCTTGTGAGTATAGAAATATTGAGATATTGGTATTGGATGATTAAGGAGAAATGAAATGAATAAGGTTTATTACTACACATTTATTTTACTATTGGGTCTTTCACTGCTTTCGTGTGAAAAACAAAAAGAGGTGGAGCTGCAGAGGATAAAATATAACAATCCGGGATTAACCGCCGATCTTGGCGTCGGTTTGTGGGCCTGGCCTTTGCCGGTAGATTATGATAAAGACGGTGATTATGATCTGCTGGTATCCTGCAACGATAAACCCTATAATGGCGTTTATTTTTTTGAAAATATCGAGGGTGATAAAAAAATGCCCATATTTAAAGCAAGCGTAAGAATCGCGAAAGGGTATGGCAATATTCAACCCTCTTTTATTAACGGTGAAACACGTTTTCTGGCGCCTGCCAATGAGGTTATGGATATTATCAAGGGATCATTAAAGACTATTTATAGTACAGAAAAAATAGATACCACCATTAAAAAATTACGTGCAAATCAATGGAAATACTGCGATTATGACGGCGACCAAAAGCTGGATTTGATTATTGGAATAGGGGACTGGACAGAATACGGCTGGGATAATGCTTTTGATAGTAATGGCAATTGGACTAATGGCCCCTTGCATGGCTACGTATATTTAATACGAAATACTGGTACAAGCGAACATCCCGATTATGCCGAACCGCAAAAACTTTTGGCAAACGGCAAACCGATTGACGTCTATGGTATGCCCTCTCCCAATTTCGCTGATTTTGATAATGACGGAGATTTAGATCTGCTCTGTGGTGAATTTTTAGATAAGTTTACCTATTTTCAAAATATTGGATCAAGGACAAAGCCGGAATTTACCGATGGTATTTTACTTAAGGATGCCGCTGAAAATCCCATAGTCATGGACCTTGAGATGATCATGCCTTCTGCCTTAGATTGGGATAAGGATGGAGATGTGGATTTAATTGTGGGACAGGAAGACGGCCGTGTGGTATTTGTTGAAAATACGGGTGTTAGTGAAAAAGGATTACCGCTATTTAAGCAGCCGCAGTTTTTCCGTCAACAAGTGGAACATCTTAAATTCGGCGCTTTGGTAACGCCTTATAGCTTTGACTGGGACGGTGACGGGGATGAAGATTTGATCTGCGGAAATACGGCAGGATATATTGGTTTCGTTGAAAACCTAAATAGCGGTGATACGCCGAAATGGGCAGAGCCTGTTTATTTAAAAGCAGATAATATAAATATCAGAATCCAAGCCGGTCCAAATGGCTCAATCCAGGGGCCCTGTGAAGCAAAATGGGGTTATACCACGCTTAGTGTTGCCGATTGGGATCATGATAATCTGCCTGATATTATGATTAATTCCATTTGGGGCAAAGTGTTATGGTATAGAAATATCGGAACGCGGACAAATCCGAAACTAAGTCCTGCTCAACCGGTGCAGGTGGAATGGCCGGATAAATCGCCGAAACCCGCATGGTTCTGGTGGAATCCGCAGGGGAATAATTTAGTCACGCAATGGCGTACGACACCTTATATGATGGATTGGAATT
>JAUVIB010000079.1 GCA_030592985.1 Calditrichaceae bacterium
GATGGACTTTGTTTCGGTAGAGGGCAGGCTACGCCACTCGTCGGGCAAGCAGATTTAAATAGATAAAATATGAATAAAAGAAACTAAGGTTTATGAAATATCTGATAAAGAAAAATATATTTTTGTTTACTTTTTTAAGCCTATTTTTGTCTGAAATTCTTAGCGCACAGGAAGGATTTCGGTATTATCCTAAAGGTGGATCGCTTAATCCCGGTGATACGCTCTATGTGATTGAAATCGGCGCTATGAATGATGGAGAACTCATTCTCATATCCACTATGATGGGAATTCTTGCACAGAGTAAACCCAAAATCTGGATAAATATCGGCAGCGCTTACCCACAATGGCTTAGTGAACTTGAGAACCAAAATGGACTGATCATCAATAATGATTACAATTATGATGTTTGGGGACTATTCAACCTTTTGAAAAACAGATTAGAAAATCATCAATATATTCTTTGTAATACAAATGACAATTCCCTGAATGTTGCTACTTCATTAGCCGGAATTTGGAAAACTGTGGCCATAGATTCAACCATTGAAAATCAAATGCGGGAAATGGACTTTACCCTGAAAAGTGATGTCTGTGGCAAAGATGAGAAATGGTGCTTTGATAATTACTGGGGAGAATTTAATCACTCTCTGATCATCCAGCAAAAGGAGGAACTAACCAGCCTGAGAGATTACGCTTCTTTGTCCAATTCGATTATGTTTTATGATGGCAACAGCACTTTTATGGAACAGGTATTGGATTCTGCTGATATGGATGCCGCTATGCTGGGTTGGGGCGACGCTTCACAAGGGGAAGATAAATTTATTAAGCCCGCTTCAAAGGCCTCTGTTTTTACCGTACCGTCCGATCATGCCTGGAATTTATCAGTACTTTCTGCCATAGAAACAGATACGTTAGAACAACATACTCATACCGAAGACAGAGATACTCTTGGATTAGTTCATACAGTCACTTTTATCATGAGCGACGGTGATAACATTCAATGGCTTATGAATGATTTCAGCACATCGGAAAAGTGGTATGGTTCACCTCTGCGCGGACAATTTAACATGGGTTGGACTATATCTCCTTCGATGGTTGATCTGGCTCCAACGATCATGGCCTATCTCTATGACAATGCGGAAAAAGACTATTTCGTTAGTGGCGTTTCGGGTGGGGGATATTTTTATCCGGCCGATTACCCGGCTCTCGAGACTCATGGCAATCGTTTAAATGATTATCTAAAAAGAACGGATATCAATATTGTAACTATTCTTGAACATGAAAGAGATAATTTTACAACAGAGATATTAAACGCTTATACCCGAAATCCGCAGATTATCGGATGCTTTTATCTCGATTATGCTCAATATGATTATTACGCGGGTAAGGTGGTCTGGTCAAATGGTAAACCTGTTGTATCGGCTCGTTTTAATTTATGGGATAGTTTTGATACACCGCAGTCTATTGCTAATTTGGTAAATGTGATGTCCAAAAATCCGACCGGCATTCAAGCTTACAGTTTCATTAACGTGCACCCATGGTCAAGAACTCTGACTGATGTACAGGAAACTATTAGCCTATTTGGCGATAATGTGGAGGTTGTAACACCGGAACTGTTTATTAAAAGAATGAACGATAATGTGCCGCATGATGAAACGCCCATAGAAGAAATGCTGCCTTTAAAAAAGGTAAAGAAAGCGAAAATTAAAATTTATCCTAATCCTGCCGGGCAAAATTCTCTCTCTAAAGATTCCGTATTAAAGATAAATATAAATAGCACACCCCGGTCTGTAAAAATAATCAATACCCTGGGGCAGACTGTATCCGAATGGCTTTACCCTTCACCTGCCATAATTTGGAATGGTAAAAACCAAAACGGAATATCCGTTCCATCCGGTATCTATTTTGTACGTATTAATCTTGGTGAAAAAATTGAAATGCGGAAATTTATTGTTCTGAAATGAAGGATTCCTTTTAGCAGACACGTAAGTTTAAATCACAATCAATTCCACCATTTGTATTGTAGTAAATCTGATTCGCTATAGGTATTTTACATATAGATTATATCAGGATTCGATTTGGCAATATTAATTCTGTTGGTACATCTGTCATTATTGATTTTTCGAATAGCCGTAAAATTTACATTGTTGACCTCTTGGTTAACTCTTTGATATTAAGCCAAAATAATAAGGGTAAATCAAAATTCAAAAAAAATTCGATTACTCAATTACCCAAAAAATCATTGTTTCTTTATAATTTGAAACAATATCCCAATAAAATACTCATTCTTGGAACACATACTTGGTAACCAATAAATCAATATAAATAGAAAAAATTAGGTATAAGTAACTATCTTATTAAAATCATTTTTTTAGTGTCAACATATTTCTCAGTTATAATTCTATAATAGTAAATTCCACTAGGTAGGTTGAAACCATTGAATATTATTTTATAATTTCCTTTTAATATTTCTTTATTTAATAGAGTTAATATCTTCTCTCCAAGTGTATTAAAAATTATAATTTTTACAATTGTTTTTTCAGGAATTGAATAAGATATGGTCGTAGTTGGATTAAATGGATTAGGGTAATTTTGCGATAAAGAAAAACCATCTAATACAATATTATCTAAATTATCGATAGATGATATTTGGCCATAATATGCAGAAAATTCTTGGCAATAGTAATTATAATAGTAATTATTATTTAAAAATTTACAATCATCATTAATAACAACCCAACTTGAATCGAACCAGCTGTAGCTATTAAATTTTAATAAATTACTACTGCTATCGTAGTTGTAAGTTTTACTGCGTTTGTTAATCCAAATTTCGTTATTTTCATTCCACTCTTCACGTAAATAGGTAAACAAATTATAATTGTTGTCATAAGTAGAATTTTCCTGTTTCTTGTTCCTCCATATTCCTTCATTAATATCCCAAACTTTCGACAAAACAGTTGACATGTTATTACTATTGTTATAAATGTAGGTTTCATACAAAAAATTTACCCATATACCAGTATTACTATTCCAATGTTCAATTAAATCTGTCAACAAATTTCCATCATTGTTATAAGTGGAAGTATTATTCCAATCATTTACCCATGCATCAATATTTATATCCCAATGTTCCTGCAAAAATATTAGTTTATTCCCCTGATTGTCATAGGTGTAGGTTTCACGAAAATTATTCATCCATATTCCGGTGTTGTTATCCCAAGATTTATTTGTATGGTTTAATAATTTTCCATTACTGTCATAAATGTTATCCCCACTCGAAGAGTTTTGCCATTCTCCAGCATCAACAAGCCAATTTTTATATAAATAGGTTAACTGATTCCCATTTTGGTCATAAGTATAATTTCCACTCGAACTATTCACCCATTTTCCAGTAATATTACCCCAATACTTTTGTAAACTGGTTAGCTTGTTTCCATTTTCATCATAGGAATAAACTTCATACCGGATATCTACCCAGATTTTTATATCTCTATCCCATCCTTTCCATAAAACAGTAAGCAAGTTCCAATCATCGTCGTATTCATATGTTTTATGAGTATCCTTTTCCCACATATTGGTAATATCATTCCAATATTCCCATAAATATGTAGACCAATTTCCATTAGCATTATAAGCGAATGAATCTTTATATTTTGTTCCAGGTACAATATATATTACACTATCCAATAGGTTTTTTGATAATTGCATTTTGTTGAGGCTATTATGTATCACTTTCGAATAGATATCCGGTTTATTGAAATAATCTGTTTTTCCAAAAATATCTTCTTCTGTGACAGAGATTCCCTCTGACTTTATAAAGGAATTTATGGGAGTATTTACTATTTGCGCTTTCGGAGTTAAGGGAATTGAAATCACAATAATAAAAAGTAAAAAGTATTGAAAACTATTCATTATTACTCCTATTAATTGTTTTTTAAGCATTATTTAAAGTTTTAAAAAGAAAACTGTATATTAATGGCTTGCATTAATATACAGTTAATATTTGTTGTCATTAGAACCAAAATTTTAAACATGAGTTACTACTTGTTTTTACATCCCCCGATTCTCTAAAGGGAACTTTTAATTCTTTGCACCTTAATAACTTATTAATAAAAATCGTGATAATCAATTCTGCGAGATAAACATATGCAAAAAATTCAAAATTGACTTATTTTATTTCCTTGGGTCCATTTGCTTAGCAATATTTTGTCATGGTGCAGTGCACCCAAAATATTTTTAGATACATAAAAAATGATTTTCACAAGACCAATTATAAAAGATTAGAAACAAATTCTTTGCTTTGAGCTGTAAAAAACCAACGATTATTTCAGTATTATAGCCTTAATTGATTTTTGAAACACACTCGCCTTGTTTTCAAGTGATTCGGTGTGGAAATGGATGTAGTATATATCAGCAGACGGATTATAAAATCCTTTTTTAGAGGTATTTTCTTATAATTCAATGATCACCCCGCCGATTGGTAATGTTTTAAATTGATATATATTTCCTTTCGTACCGTCTTCACTGTATTGATATTCCCATATATTCTTTTGTCCATATACATTTGTAAAATCAAAATACATAACTAAATTCCAATTATCAAAAAAGAATCTCCTGTCCCATCTGATATCCAGACGGTGATAGGCCGGCAAACGATCGCCGTTAAAAGGCTGCGTCGGTTCAACTATCCATTCATGATGCTGCGGTTGATAAGTTTTTAAAGTATAAGGTCGGCCGCCAAGATAACGAAATTTTATACTGAATTCCTGCTCATCGGCCAATGGCAGCAGCCAGGCAAATGCTTTATACCACCATTTTTTCCGAGTTTCCTGAAACCATTTTTTTTCATAGAAGCGTGTTTTATGACCGGCAATAAAGGTAAAAACATGGCGGTAATCATAATCTCCCGGATAATCCACATCATAACGCAGATCTTTGTACTTAGACTCGGAGTAAGCATAACTAATAATTGAAGAAAATCTGTCTGTTAATTTCTTCTGAAAAAAAAGTTCAATCCCGTACGATTCTCCTTTACCTTCGCTTAACATCTCGTTTTGATAATGGTCATACGGATCCGTTGTTGTATATCGTTTAAAAACAGGAATATTCTCATATTTCTTATAATATCCTTCGGCTGTAAATTTAATATCTTTACCTATCAATTTTTCAAACCCAAGAATATACTGATCTGAGTAATAGTTTATAAGATTCCTGTTTTTTTCATTCCATGAAAAGTTTACATAGGCGGGTGATTGATAGTGCTTACCATAAGCAAATGATATTGTAGTCTTGGGAGTAAGATGACAAGAAAGTCCTAATCTGGGACTAAAAGAAAAATAGTCATTATAATCAAAATAATTTACCCTCGCACCGGCAGTTAACATGAAATATCTAAGAAAATCGTATGAAATCTGGGCATAAGCAGCAACCTTATATGTTTTTATTTCGTTATGGTTTTCCCAGGCGGGATATATTCTCTCAATGCCTATAATTGTATCAGGATCACTTCCGGTTCTATCATATATAAAAAGCGTATCCGCCGCTTTGTTTAAATCATGATCAAAATTGACATCTTTATAAGAAACTCCCCAGTTCAACTCCAATGGTTTTGCTGCCTGCCAAACAAAGTCGGTTTTTAGAGTTACCTCCTGCTCTTTTGAATTATTTTTAAAATAGGTTTTTCTGTTCTCTGTATGATAAACATCTGCAAACCAATTACTTTGCACAAAAGAGAGTGTTGTGTTTGAGTATAGCAGTGGATTCCAGAGTGTTTTTAGCGTCAATCCTACGGCATATTGTTTACCGTTTGTATCCACATTCTCTGCGTTGCGTGAGTAGCCGCCCTTTCCCTTGCCATCATCTTCAATATTAATTGCGTTAGCGCCGTAGATAGCATTAAAGGTTAAGATGTTTTTATTGCTCAAATCATAATTAACCTTCGCCTGCACATCGTAATAGCGGGGAACAGCCGTTAAACCGATCCCTGAACTGATCAAATCAAGGTAACTTTTTCTTGCAGAAATCATATAGCTGCCTTGTCCCCTGCTTATGGGGCCCTCGACCATAAAACCGAGGCCTGCCATACTCATGTCAAAAGTTGCAGCAAAACCTTCTTTGCTGCCCTGTCGCAGGGAAATATCCATAGTCGATGAAGATTTATCGCCATATTTAGCAGAAAAGGCGCCGGCATAGAAATCCACCTCGCGCACCATCAATGTGTTAATCATGTTTATCGGTCCACCACCAGCCCCCTGAATACCGAAATGGTTCGGATTGGGGATCTCAATTTCATCCAAAAGAAACAAGTTTTCACCTGGATTACCGCCGCGAGTAATAATTTCGTTAATCTGATCTGATCCTGAAACAACGGCCGGTAGCGCCTGAACCACACGTTGGATATCAAGAAATGAGCCGGGGCTGCGACGTATCTCTTCAAAATCCATGGAGCGGCTGCTTACAACGGCCTCTTTTGGCCGGGTAAAATAACTGGCGGTTACTTCTATTTCATCGCTGTTTAAAACATCTTCAACCATTTCAATTCTCATAACCGTGGTCTTGGCCGGGTTCACAACCACATTTGATTTTAAAACAGTACGGTAACCCATATAATGGATTGTCAGGTTATAACTCCCTGGATGTAAATCAGAAATAAAAAATCTACCTTCCATATCCGTTGAAGCTCCTTTGGAACTGTTTTCTACAACAACACTGGCCCCTGCTAATGGTTGTTGTATATTTTTATCGATAATCTCACCCGCAATATTACCATTTTTTATATTTGCAAAAAGCTCCCCAGTAAATATCAAAATTAATCCAATGCAAAATATTTTTTTCATCGTATTTCCTCCATCCTGCTAACCTGAACGATTTTGTGTTACAAAAGCTTACTGCTAAATCCACAAATAACCATCGAAATTCCGACCAAATGACAAATAGAGTGGATAAATGGAAATTAATAGCGATGAAATTTTGTTATTGTATTATGCCAATAATATTAATATATTCATAATATCCGTTTGTTGAATCATATTTTGGATTATGTTTGACCATATTTTTATCTACTAACTCTTTAAAAAGGGGTGCTTGTAAATAAGATATAAATTCAATTGTGTTTATGGCGCTAATCTAATAGTTATAGTAATAAAATTATTTTTAAAAAATTGATTAAAGTAATTTTGAAACAAGAATTATTGAAAAATATTGGGCATAAGTAGAAATGATAAAAAGCAAAATAAATGTCACTTTAGATAAAATGAGGAGTTACTCCTCTGTCTTTTCAAGTACTTATTTTTCAAGGTTATTACAATATGATGATTATACTTTCATTGATATAAAAATTGTAAGATATGACCTTTCAAAGATTGGTAAAAGTATAAAAACATATTACGACTACATTAGATACATTTACAATCAATTAAGAAAGCATTACCGCAATGAATATATTTATAAAAATACTTTCATCAACGAATTACTTATTGATACTTATGGAATAAAAGACACGGTTGCAATTAATGAATTCAGAGTAGGTAATTCAATTGCAGACATTGTATTGTTTAACGGCACAAGCAAAGCTTTTGAAATAAAAACAGAATTAGATTCAGATAAACGATTAAGTGGTCAATTAGCTGATTATAATAAAGTTTTTAAAGAATGCTATATTATAACTCACGAAACATTGATTGATAAATATTTAAAAGCAGATGAATCTATCGGTATTATTGAGTTGGTAGAGAACCCTATATCTCTAAAAATGCGAGAAGTCAGACCTGCAAAAGAAAATCATGAAATAGACTCAGAAACTATTATTCGATCAATTAGAACAATTGAATATAAAAATATTATTAAGCAATATTACGGAGACCTGCCAGAAATGAATAGTTTTAATATGTTCAATATATGCAGGGAATTAATGAAGAAAATACCAGTCGAGCAATTAAATACACTATTTATTGAACAATTAAAGAAGAGGAAATCAAATACAACTATTATGAATTCATTTTACAAGGAAATAAGGCAAATAGGATTGGCAATGAATATTGATTATAAAACATATCAACAACTACTTGGCAAACTTAACAAACCTATTAGGATTAAACATCATGTATTATCCGTATCTTAGAGGAAGACAATTTGAGCTAATTGCATTGAGGGAATTTGCACTTCAGCATGGAGATAACAATAATGTTATTCCCATTATTGAACCAGTGAGGAAAACTTTTAATAGTATGAAATTAGCTATTCCTAAGCTTATTGAAGGAAATGTAAAGTTTGCTTTAATTCTTAATCCTCATGTTGGTGAAATTAAAAAAAATATACATAAAATAACCGATGAGCTAATGGATGAGTTAGCTGATAATTCAAAATGGATTCCAACCTTTATAGTAACAAACAATTACAACGAGGTAATATCTCTGATTGATGAATTTAGTTATGAAGACGTCATGCTTATTTGTTCAGAGATAACCGATAGTAGCAGCGAAGATTTTGGACGACTAATTTTCTCACAAACGGTTAAATATATTGTTTCTAAAGAAAATAGAACATTAAAAAGAAAACTTAGAGGAAAAGGAAAACTATTGATAAGACTAGATGATAATTTCAAAGCGCAAAAACGTAATAGTGATTACTTGTCAATACCTGAAGAGAAATTTTCTGAGGAACATTTATTTTATCACGAAGATGGATATACTGGATTTTCTGATTATACAGTTCTTATAAGCGATTTTATAGAAGGCGGAAGAACACCTTATGCTGTTGCTATACATTTATCATATAAAAAAGATAATAAGGAAGTTTGGGTAAAGCATTTTACATCCTTGAGCAATGATGACAACGCTAATATTCAGGGAAAATTTGCTGAAACCGCAGAAAAGGCAGTTTTATTCCTTAATGAAAATGGGATTTATAATGAAGCAACAAATGAATTAAGAAAATACTATAATGAAAAAAAATATCCTGGACTTGGTATGGTAAAAAAGATTTCTATAAAAAACCATATAGAATTAATTAATGAAATAATCAATACTTCGGCATAATCATGAAGGTTTGTACTTATTGTTTCAATGATGTTGAACTAAAGAGTTTTATAGAGTCAAACTCTTTGGAAAAAGGTAAATGCGACTATTGTAGTGATAGAGTAGATTCAGAACTTATAGAAGTTGAAGAATTATTAGATTTCTTCGCTGAATTTATCAGTATCTTTAAGAAAGATCAAACAGGAAAACCATTAGTTGAAATAATTCAACGTGACTGGAATCTATTTTCTGGAAAAACAGAAGGATCAAATATTTTATCTGATATTCTTTCAACTATAAAACCTCCTATATCTGACTCAAATCAAAAAGTCCAATACAATGATGATATTGTAAATTGTATTTCATATTGGGAAGAATTAAAGCAAGATTTGAAGTGGAAAAGGCGTTTTTTGACAAATATTGATGAAATGATTGAATTGGAGTGGGATTCTTACTTTTCTAATAGCCAGATTAAATTATCATCTCATGAAACGCTTTATCGAGCAAGAATACATCAAGATGGGCAGCATGATGCTTTCTCGTTAAATGAGATGTTGTGCCCTGACAAAGCTAAAGCAACAAGTGGGCGAGCAAATCCTCAGGGAATTCCATACCTATATTTATGCAAATCAATTGACACAACTATTTATGAAACACGAGCAACTTATTTGGATGAAATAAGTATTTGTACGTTTAAAATAAAAGAGCATGGAGAACTTGATTTAGTTGATTTTACTGTTATACCAAGTGCTTTTTCATGGGATGGGATGTGGAGCATTAATGAATACACAAAAAATATTTTACTTAAAAAATACATTAGTGAGGATTTGTCAAAACCTTTGCGTAGATATGATTCTGAATTAGAATATATTCCAACTCAATTTATTTGCGAATTTATCAGATATATAACTGGTGCGGATGGAATATTATTCAATAGTTCATTACATAAAGGGGGAAAGAATATTGTCTTATTTGGACAAGATAAAGTAGAATGCGTTTCAGTAGAGAAAC
>JAUVIB010000063.1 GCA_030592985.1 Calditrichaceae bacterium
CGTCAGCGAGTTGTTTTAAAAAATCAGCAGACCCTGATTTAGCAATAGTACCAATATTGTTAATTATTTCATCATGAGACATACCGATACCGCTGTCAGATACAGTAATTATATTTTTATCTTTATTTATGTTAATTGATACTTCCAATGGAATATCTGAATCGCTTACTTCTGTTCCACGTGTTTGTTCAAATCGCAATTTATCTAAAGCATCTGAAGAATTTGATATGAGCTCCCTAAGAAATATTTCCCGATTTGTGTATAATGAGTTAACCAGAATATCAAGTAATTCTTTTATTTCTGCCTTAAATTCAAATTTTTCTTTCATTTTTGCTTTAGCCATGTATCTTTCTCCTTATTTTTTGTATCCGAATTATAAACTTTTATAAAAAAGACAACCACTTAGTCAATCCCGAATGAATCCACTTGGGAAATGATAAAGAAAAACTTTAAAATGCTTTTTCTTCGCGTCCTTCGTGATTTATTTTTAATATCGCAATAGTAGATTTAAAAAGTAAATTATCCATTTTTCATTAATAGTATAGGAATTATAAAGTTTTACCTTTTTTATATTAAATTTATGGAATATTTCATTAATTAGACCCTACCCTCGCCCCCTTCCCTTTCGAAGGGAAGGGGGCGAGGGGATGAGTTTTCTGTTTTTATTTCCAAGTATCTTCTACATTTTTATCTTTCTGTTGACAGATTGGATATTTTATTCATTAATCAAATCGCAAAGCTATGTTCTAGTATCGGAATTTCAAAAATCCCCCCTTAATAAAGGGGGTAAGGGGGTTGTCTTAAGTACTAAAATATTGATAAATGATGAAAAGGAGACAACCCCTGTGGTCCCCTTTTCTAAGGGGACGGCATTAATTCCATTATATTAATTAACTAGCGAAGTTATGTTCTATAAATGTAACAATATTCTGAAATCCTCAAACCATATCATAATTTCTGAGATTTAGAAAATTTTCAAATTTTAAGATGAATCATTCTACAATAATACAGATGCAAAAAGCTCCTCGATGTTACATAAATAAAAAAGGCAGAGATCACGCTCTGCCTTTTAATAACTTATATTTTAATAAAATCTTAACGATTTAATCACTTACCTCCAAATACATGACTAAGGGAAGTAAAATCAACGGAAGAAGAAATTGTGTAAATCGGTTTTACCATAGGAACAGGAGGAGCAGGAATATCATTCATATACTGAATTACATCCACATAAGGAATTGAAGCATTAAAACGATCGTTAATTGTCTCAATCCATTTGTTAGCAATTATGGCGTAGCCTGCTGTCGCCGGATGGACACCGTCATAACTAAACAGCCCGCCAGTGACCAGTGAACTGGTAAAAGTGAAGCCGTTATATTCGTAACCATGTTCCGCTATATCATTTAAAAAGGTATTAACATCTACAACCGGAATATCCTTTGCCGTACAGATAGCGGATATTATGGCGTTAAAATCCGCCACGGCTTGTTTTGCAACTTCAATTTCAGATGCATCCAAAACATATTGAGGCGGTAAGTCTTCCCCTCTACCACCTAATGAAGCCGGAATTCCATATCCTTGTTCCAAAGCGGTTTTTGCCGATAATATAATTAAATCTGTTGCCGGATTGACTCCTAAAATATAAACATTATTTCCCTGGTCATCTACAACCGGTATATTTTTTTCAGGATCAATGACTACCGGTGGTATTGTAGTGAAAAACGGAATAGCTGTTACATCCGGGATATTTGCAGTAACAATGTCGGCGCCGGTTGCTGCCAATGAATCTATCAATATTTTATAATCTCTTTCAAAGTCAGCAGGGTCTGTTGGAGAAGCTGGAGCACCGCCGCCTGTCGCATAACCAAGCACATCATTATTACCGGCCCAGCAGGTAATAAAAGTTGGTTTTTGCTCCGTGGCCTGCTGTAAAGCCGGAGTTCCACTCATTATGTTACTATGCAGAATAAATCTAAAATAGGGATTTGAAATTGAATATGTTTCATGAAGTATTTGGTTTAATGTAGCGCCGGGTATACCAAGATTTTGATATTGCCAGCCTTTTACTTCATCTGAAATATACGGATCCATTATATTAAATCCATAATCAGCCAATGGAACCGGTTCAATGACAGGATCAGGATTAACCGTATTTGGTGTTTCCGGATTATCAAGATATTTCAAGTGTAAAATGCCGTATCCATTAAGCATATATACGCCTAATCCGGGATAGCCCATATAAGGCTGGCGAAATGTTTCGACTTTGGCTTGTTGTGCAATCATATTCACAAAACTTACATCCTGAAATATTTGGGTTAACGCTCCGGATTGATAACCGGCCGTTAAACTATTTCCAACCGCAACATACTTAGAGAAATCAGCGTCACCGGTGCTAAACGGCGTACTGGTTGATGTGGGCGTGTCCAACTTACATCCGGTCACTATTAATGTAACCGAAAGTAAAGCAAATATAATATATTTAATTGTTTTCATTTACATGTCTCCTTTATTTAGGGTTTTGATTAAAAGGAATAACCAAAGGTAATACCATAGAGATTTCCGATGCCCTGATAGGTACCGTTAAAGTTATCAACCGAATTAGTTATCACACGTTCATCCTGTGTCAATAACGTATAAAAGGCATCTATTATGAAACTACCTGTTTGATAGCCAACACCGAGTGAATACAAGTTACGATCGCCCTCGGGTAGTGACGGTTCCAAACGCTCATCGGGTACAGCATGATTATCCCGTATATATCCGGCTCTTATCGCCCAGCTTTCGTTTAGCAGATATTCCAACCCAAATCTCAGGCTGTAAGAATCTACATACCCTTTTTCCGAAACCGATTCGCTTTGTCCGCCGACAGGATCATCAAACTTCAGGATTAATTGATCGTAAGAGCTCCAATTAATTAGTAAATAATCAAATTCTGCCGTTAAACGATCCGTAAATTGATAGGAAATTCCTAACCCGATTACAGCGGGAAGCGTTAAATCGGCGCTTCCTTTTGTATTTGGGAAATAAGCGGCTATTTCAGCATCCGCAATTGGATTACCGGTTGCAGGAAAATCAAATGTTGCCTCGCCTCCAGAAAAAGGCATTAATACTTCACTGCGATAAGTAACACCGAGTGAAAGTTTTTCTACCGGTTGATATTTTAAACCCAGATTCCATCCATATCCCAGAGTATGGGCTTCTAATTTTGATCCGCCAAAAACACTTCTCGGAGAAAAATAGACTTGTTTTTCCATAACAACCGTACCATAAACCATATCAAAACCGGCGGCAACGGATAAATTATCTAAGATTTTATAAGCTAAAACCGGATTAAAAAAGAAAGTCTCTATTGACGTGTTGGTAGCTAACTGTTTTCCTACCCAATCATCACCCCAATCAGAACCTAAACCAAACAGATTAAAAATACCAAAACCAAAGGCCAATTTTTCAGAAATAGGTACTGTTGTATAGATATGGATCGGTGTAAAACTCTGACTTTTTGACTCGTTGTAAAGAAGAGGATCAACGTTCTGAGGACCGGCAAATGAAAAAGCAGGTTGAATAATGGTTGTGCCGAAAACTATTTTTGTATTTGTAAAATCGGTAATTCCGGCTGGATTATAAAAAACCGCCGAAGCATCGTTAGCCTGTGCGATAAAAGCGCCTCCCATGGCCGTTGCTTTAGCACCATGTTCCAAGATGGAAAACCCACTGGCGAATACAGAGTAAACCGATAATACGATCATCATTAAAGATTGAATAATCTTTTTTTGCATAATGCCTCCTATTTTTAATTAAAAATTATATTAAATAAAAATGCAATAAGGTTACTACAACTTGAATAAAGTACCTCAATATACTTTTAAAATCAAGTAAAAACAGGTTTCAATAGTAATTATTCAACTTATATTTATATTATTATACAATAGTATGGAATATAAAATTTAAAATAGCCATATCATGATAATATATTCACAATATTGTCATCATTTTTTTTGTTGGGAAATTTAAAAATGTTTGCTATGTATGGGATTTTTTTTAACCTTGAAATATAAATGAAGGGAAAAAGTGTTGCCTTAAATTAGCAAAAATCGATTTCCCTAACAAAGTTCAACCTAAATTTACGGATATGAGAAATATGAAATATGAAAAATTAACATTCACGCTGATTCAAGGGAACCTTTCATCAAATAAGAACCTTGACAATCTGCAGCATTTTACGGAACTAATTCATTCAATTGAAGAAAAAACTGACTTTATCATCCTTCCTGAACTTTTTACCCGGGGATATAGTTTGAATATCCGTTCGCTCGCGGAAAATATGAACGGACCTACTGTCGAATGGATGTTAAATATCGCCAGGAGAAAGAACGTAAATATCATTGGGAGCTTGGTAATAAAAGAGAATGCTAACTATTATAACCGTTTAGTTTGGGCACAGGGTGATGGTACCATTCATCAATATGATAAACGTCATCTATTTCGCATGACGGATGAGCACAAGATACTTGACGATGGCAAAAATAAAATTATTGTAAATTTCCAAGGATGGAAAATTTGTCCTTTAATTTGCTATGATTTACGTTTTCCTGTTTGGAGTCGAAAGAAAAGCAGAGATGAATTTGATATTTTAATTTATGTTGCCAATTGGCCTGAATCCCGCTCATACCATTGGAAATCACTTTTAATTGCCAGGGCCATTGAAAATCAATCTTTTGTTATTGGTGTAAACCGTACAGGGATTGACGCTTATGATATCCCTTTCAGGGGAGATTCCATGATTATTGATCCTCGCGGCAAAGTACTATGTGATTTGGAAGATGGTGAAAAAGTTTTCACAACAACAATTAATAAATCCATAATAGAGAACTATCGCGTTGAATTTCCAACCTGGCAGGATGCCGACCAATTTCGAATTCAGCTCAAGTAATAAGTGAAACTGGTCATGAGAGTAAGAGAGAGGAAAAGAATAGGAGAATTTCCCATCAATTATCCCATCTTTATCTCTTCCTTTTTCTTTTCCTTTCCCTTCCCTTCTCCTTTTCCCTTTTCTGTTCTTCTTAAACTCAAATTAATCAGGAATTAAAAAAAATATAAAAACCACTTTCATTCAAAGATTAAAAATATTAACTTAGGTTTTAAAACCAATAAAACATAAGGATTTACCAATGAAAAAGATTTTAATTCTTGGCGCAGGGAGAAGCGCACCTTTCCTAATTTCTTATCTATTAAAACAAGCCAAAGAAAATGGCTGGTTTGTAACAGTAGCAGATCGGAATGTTGAACTTGCTAAAAAGCGTATTAAGGAACATCCTTGCGGAAATGCGATACGATTTGACGTCAATGACAGCGACATGTTATCAGCACAAATTAAAAAAGCGCATATTGTGGTCAATTTCCTTGCCCCCCAATTTCAATACCTTGTTGCGCTTAGCTGTGTCCGTCAGGGCAAGCACATGATTTCCGTCTCTTATCAGAATGAGAATATTCGCGATTTATCTAATGATGCTCATCGTAAAGGGATATTAATTTTATCTGAAATGGGACTTGACCCGGGCATTGATATCATGTCCGCTTCGGCTATCCTACAACGAGTTAATGAGCAAAATGGCCATGTTATCAGCTTTGAATCCTATGGCGGTGGCTTGCCTGCTCCCGATTCATTAATCAACCCTTTTAAATATTTAATCAGTTGGAATCCTCGCAATGTGGTAATGGCCGGAGAACTCGGCGCGCAATATCTCGAAGATCATAAGATAAAAATCATACCCTATCATAATCTTTTCCGCCATTCATGGCCGGTTGAAATTGAGGGATTGGGACTCATGGAAGCCTATCCGAACCGCGATTCATTAATGTATCAGCAACATGGTTTTGAAAAAAGTAAAACCGTGATTAGGGGAACGTTACGCTATCCCGGATGGAGTGAAACATGGCATCAGATTATGCGTTTGGGATTGCCAAATGAATCGCTTTACATACCCGACTTAAAGAATCATACTTATGCAGGGCTAACTGAAATGTTTCTTCCACTGAATATAAGCGGCGGAGATTTAGAGCAACGAACAGCTAATTTCCTTAATATCAGCCGAACCGGAAAGATAATGGAAAATATGCGTTGGCTCGGGCTTTTTTCCGATGAGAAAATTAATATTGAGGCTCGCACGTCAGCCGAGGTGATGACACGCCTTTTAACGGAAAAATTAAAGTTAACCTCCAAAGCGCGTGATATGGTAGTATTACATCATGAGATTATTGCCGAATTTCCGGAGAATAGACAACAAAAAATAGTATCAACAATGATTCATTATGGTAAAAAACGTGGATTTACTTCTATGGCTCAATCGGTCGGCATGCCGGCGGGGATTGCAACAAAATTAATTTTAAACGGTGAACTGCCTTTAACAGGATGTCAAATACCCACACATCCGGCCATATTTACACCCGTATTAAAAGAGCTGGAAAAAGGCGGATTTAAGTTTAATGAGAAGATTACTGACATTGAGAATTAATGTCCAGATATCGTCTAAAATTAGTTTAAAATAAAAAAAGCCCCATTTCGGGGCTTTTTATTAACGAACACTTTGTAATGTTTTCATATAATTAGCACGTTCATATGCTGCCGGTTCTGCCACTGATTTATAACTCATACTACCCTTCATTTGATTTATGGAGCTGTATTCATGCTTCTCCATCCATGTTTCAATTTCTTCCAGCATTGATTTAATTTTTTCAGGGCCGGATGACAATAGCACGGAAGCCATCATGGCCACATCTGCGCCTGCTAAAACAGCTTTAATTATGTCTCGTCCCGTATGAAATCCTGAAGTTGCCGCCAAACTGGCATTAATAAAAGGACGTAAAATCGCAATCCAGCGTATCGGTAACCTGGATTCATAGGATGTACTATACTGCAATGTCGCTTCAATTTTCAAAGTGTCAAGATTAATATCCGGTTGATAAAAACGGTTAAAAATTACTATTCCATCAGCGCCTGCTTTTTCAAATTTTTTCGCCATATTAGCAAATGCGCTGAAATAGGGGCCTGTTTTTATGGAAACTGGTATAGATATTTGTTTTTTTACTTCGCTTAAACTATCAAGATACATTTTTTCAACCTGATCGCTCGATAAAGACGGATCGGTGGCGAGATAATAGATATTTAATTTGATAGCATCCGCGCCGGCTTCTTCTATTTTTTTTGCATATTTAACCCAACCTCCGGCCGATACACCATTAAGACTCCCAATAACGGGAATATCAACCGCCTTTTTAATCTTTTCTATATTTTCAAGATACTCTTCTGCTTGCAGGTTATAAAAGGTTTCAGGTACAGGAAAGTAACTAAGCGCTTCCGATGTACTGTCGGCTCCCTGCATTAAAAAAGTATCTATTTCATTAGCTTCATGATTGATTTGCTCCTCAAACAAGGAATACATCACAATTGCCGCTGCACCATTGTCTTCCATTTTTCTAACGACACTCAAATCCTGAGACAAAGGAGACGCTGCCGGAATAACCGGGTTTTTTAAATCCATTCCTAAATATGTAGTTGATAAATCCATTATTAATCCCCTCTTCTAAATGTAAAAAGACAGGGCAAAAAATCTCCCTGTCTTAATAATAATTAATTTATTTATCCTCTTTTTCAGAAAAATCCATTTTTGCAAGATTCTCATACTGACGCCATGTGGCATAAACATCTTGCTGGGCATCTTTTAAGAATTGTTTTGCCGCTTCCGGATTCATTTTCTGCACCATTTTATAACGTGTCTCATTATAAATATATTCTTCTAAGGCAATTTTGGGCGCTTTTGAATCTAATTGAAAAGGATTCTTACCCTCTTTTTCCAATTCCGGATTAAATCTGTACAGTGGCCAATAAGCGCTGTCAACCGCCAGTTTCTGCTGATCCATACCATTTTTCATATTATATCCATGAGCAATACAATGACTGTAAGCAATAATAAGTGATGGACCGTCATAACGTTCAGCCTCCAGAAAAGCTTTCAGTGTATGTGTGTCATTAGCGCCCATGGCAACACGAGCTACATAAACAGAGCCATATGACATTGCCAGCATTCCGAGATCTTTTTTACGGCTTGGTTTGCCACCGGCAGCGAACTTTGCTACCGCGCCACGAGGTGTTGCCTTAGACATCTGGCCACCGGTATTAGAGTATACCTCTGTATCCAATACGAGAATATTTACATTTTTACCCGTTGCAAGGACATGATCCAAACCGCCGTAACCAATATCATAAGCCCAACCGTCACCACCCATTATCCAAACGCTCTTTTTAACAAGATTTTCAGATAATGATTTTAATTGATCTACATCAGATCCGGATTCTTTTTCTAATTGTTTCATTAATTTAGCAACGCGTTCTCTTTGATCTGCAATATCCGATTCATCAACTTGTTTTGCATTGATAAGTTCATCAACAAGCTCTTCACCGATCTGACCCTTTAATTTTTCGAGCAACTCTTTAGCCTGTTCCAAGTGTTTATCAATGGTTAATCGGAAACCAAGCCCGAACTCTGCATTATCTTCGAATAGAGAGTTAGACCAGGCTGGCCCTCTATTATCTTCATTCTTTGCCCAAGGAGTTGTGGGAAGATTACCACCATAGATTGAAGAACAACCCGTAGAGTTTGCAATCAGCATACGATCACCAAAAAGCTGTGATGCCAATTTAACGTATTGTGTCTCACCACATCCCGGACAAGCGCCGGAGAATTCAAACAACGGACGTAAAAACTGAGACCCTTTTACAGAATTAATTTTAAGCTGAGTTCTATCAAATTCAGGTATTTCCAGAAAATGACTCCAATTTTCTCTTTCCGTTTCACGTATGGGAAGCTGTTCAGCCATATTAATGGCTTTTTTACCAACTTCCTGTTTGTTCTTTGCCGGACATACTTCAACACACAATTCGCATCCGGTACAATCCTCAACCGCAACCTGCAGGGTATATAGCCAGCCTTCTGGCCATTCACGGCCTTTTGCCTCGATAGTTTTAAATGTTTCCGGAGCGTTTTCAGCATGTTTCGGATCATATATTTTAGCGCGGATACAGGCATGAGGACAAACATTAACGCATTTATTACATTGAATACATACATCCACATCCCAAATAGGCACGTCAAGTGTTATATTACGTTTTTCCCATTGTGTAGTAGCGCTGGGAAAAGTGCCGTCAATCGGCATTTTACTAACCGGAAGGTCATCGCCTTTACCGGCAATAATCATACCTGTAACTTCTCTTACAAAATCAGGAGATTCTTTCGGTACCGGCGGCAAAAAATCCTTATCACTGGTAACTTCTTTGGGAATTTCCACTTCAAAAAGATTGGCGAGCGTTTGATCTACCGCGTTAAAATTCTTTTGAACAACATCATCACCCTTTACGCCGTAGGTTTTCTTTATAGCGCCTTTGATTTTAGCAATGGCCTCATCACGTGGAAGGATTCCGGAAATTGCGAAGAAACAAGTCTGCATAATAGTGTTAATTCTGGCGCCCATACCGGTATCTTTGGCAACATCATAGGCATCAATTGTATAAAATTTTAATTTCTTTTCAATTATTTGCTGCTGAAGTTTTTTCGGAAGATGATTCCAAACCTCTTCCTTACTATAAGTACTGTTAACGAGAAAGGTAGCGCCTTCAACAGCGCTCTCCAGTACATCAAATTTATCAAGGAAAGTAAACTGGTGGCAGGCAACAAAATTAGAACGATTTATTAGATAGGTTGAATGTATTGGATTTTTACCAAAACGTAAATGTGAGATTGTCATAGAGCCTGATTTTTTTGAATCATATACAAAATAACCCTGAGCATAATTTTCTGTTTCTTCACCAATTATCTTAATTGAATTTTTATTAGCGCCAACGGTACCATCCGCACCTAATCCGTAGAACAACCCTCTGAAAACGTCATCACCTTCTGTTGAAAATGAGTTATCGTATTCCAGGCTTGTATTTGTCACATCATCATTAATACCAATGGTAAAGTGATTTTTAGGCTTATCTTTTTCTAACTCCTCATATATTCCTTTAATCATAGCCGGTGTAAATTCTTTTGATGATAAACCATATCTTCCACCAATGATAACAGGGAAAGAATCAAGTTGCAGTTCATTATCCATCATGGCTTCGGTAAAAGCGTTTATAACATCCTGATATAATGGTTCACCCGCTGAGCCGGGTTCTTTAGTGCGATCTAAAACAGCAATTTTTTTAGTTGTTTTCGGGAAAGCTTCCAATAAATGTTTTATTGAGAACGGACGGTAAAGATGTACTTTAATCATACCGATTTTTTCACCCTGAGCATTAAGATATTCTACTGTTTCCTGAACAGCTTCAGCGCCAGAACCCATTACCACGGTTATTCTTTCCGCATCTTCAGCGCCAACGTAATCAAACAGTTTATATTGTCTTCCGGTAAGTCCGGCAAATTTATCCATTGCCTTTTGAACAATATCCGGTGTTTTTATATAAAATGGATTTACAGTTTCCCTGCCCTGGAAAAACACATCCGGATTCTGTGCGGTACCGCGAATAAAAGGTTTGTTGGGATTTAGAGCACGGTTACGGTGTTCAAAAATTAGTTTATCATCGATCATTGCTCTCATATCATCATCACTTAACTGCTCAATTTTCATCACTTCATGCGATGAACGGAAACCATCAAAGAAATGTACAAAAGGAACCCTTGCCTCAAGAGATGCGGCTTGAGTAATCAGGGCCAGATCCATAACTTCCTGAACGGAATTTGAAGCTATTGAGCCAAAACCGGTTTGCCGTATAGCCATTATGTCACTATGGTCGCCAAAGATTGACAAAGCCTGCGCAGCTAATGAACGGGCGGAAACATGAAAAACCGTTGGCGTTAATTCACCGGCTATTTTATACATATTCGGAATCATCAGCAATAAACCCTGTGACGCCGTAAAAGTTGTCGTTAAAGCGCCTGTCTGCAATGCGCCATGCACAGCGCCTGATGCACCGCCTTCGCTCTGCATTTCGGTTACATCTGGTATGGTCCCCCAAATATTCTTTTTTCCCAATGATGACCATTCATCCGCCCATTCACCCATATTTGAAGATGGAGTGATAGGGTAGATGGCAATGACTTCATTTATTTTATGGGCCACAAAAGCGGCAGCTTCGTTCCCATCTACCATTACGGTTTTACGTTCCATATTTAAACTCCTTGCTTAATAGTATGTATATAATGCATAGTATTGTCTTTACTCAATTAACAGTTATTTGTTCCAAAGTTCCAGGAAAATTTTTGAAGCTTCCAGTCTTTTCCTCTTCAAGAGAGTTAATTTATTAAAATTATTCAGCTTACACAAATTGATTTTATATTTATTTCTACCTACAATTGATATGTCATTGTTTTTTTTATCATTAGGGGAAATAAATAATTAAATATATCACAAACCTTCATGCTTAATGGCATCATACACACCTAATTTTGGGCTAACTAAATCATTAATCACCAATTGAATTTCAGTTAGAAATCTAAATGTACCATAACTTCACGATCTCTCATCCTCATAAATCGTGAACCGAGAAAGTAGTAGAGGATTGTTTTAGAATGAACTTATCTATATATCTTAAGTTTTTTATTTGATTTCATTTTTCCTTATATTCTTTAAGAAATATTTAACCCCAATTTAAATAAAGAGGTTTTGCAATGAG
>JAUVIB010000190.1 GCA_030592985.1 Calditrichaceae bacterium
ATTTATCTTTTGTTTCATCATATAGCCTTAACAGGGCATATCCTGCAATCCCTGCTTTATCCGGCTGAATTTCATAGGGTAAATCCCGCTGACAGCCGCAATCGGGAGGTTGGAAAGCAATCCCGGCTCATCCGGTTGAGCGTGAAAAATGTGGGTATTTCCCTTTGTTAGGTGTAAGCGCTTCTTTAACAAGATAATCGCCCATTAATTTTGCAAATTGAAGAATTTTCTTATTTCTCCTGCCGCTAAAATCATAATACTTCAAATAGGATATTATTCCCATCCCATTCTGAGTTGCCGGAATAAGTGTTGCCCAGTCACGAAAAAGTTTGTATTCTCCATCCATAAAAGTATAAACAATAAAGCTTGGATACCCATTTTGAAATGGACTGTTAAGATACCAATCCATCTCTCTTTGCAGAGCATCTTTCCATGTAGTCCAAGGCAGGAGTATGCCATTTTTATCATAAACTGCTTTATGTGAGCAAAGTATTTTCTCTCCCTCTAAATTCTGCAATTCAGTGGAAAGTGATAATTTCTCTTTCTCAAAACGATAAATTTTCCATTCGGGAACAGCGTTCATAGCATCCAGAAAATTATGCACCACATCCGTGTGACAGTCTTCTACCCAACTTCCTTTTTTCCAACCTTCGGCTCCGCAAAGCGCTGCCGGGCCACCATCTGAATCAATAAAATAACTAACCCAATTCAAATTTCGGTAAGCGATTTCTTTATATTGTTCGCCTCCTCCGGCCGCAAAGAACATAGCTGCTACCCCGCCAAGAGTTGAACAAGCGCCACCCCATTCGCGTTTATCCACATCCTGCTCACCCATCAGAGTAACTCCGCCCGGTCTCTTTATGGAAAAATGTTTCATGGAAAATTCAATACATTTCCTCGCAAGCTCCTTCCAATCCGGATCCAGAGTTTCCTTTTTTTCAATAAGGTAGCGGGCAGTATTTAGCGGGGTCCATGAGTTGCGGTTGTCATCGGGTGACATATCTTCAAAAAACTGAACCCATAAATTTTCTTTCCGATTATCCGGAGCAGGTATCTGGAAATCGCGAATCCATTCTCTGTGAGCTGCTCAAAAAGGCGAAGAATATAAACCATATTACCGCTTCGTTCACCCCAATATTTGCCGGAAACAGCATCCACACGAAATGGCCAGGGGGAATGACCGGCATCTCCCCGGCGCATATTTTTCAGCAGAACATCTGCATTCTGAATGGCCTGAGCAAGATATTTTTCTTCCTGAGTGACTTCAAACAGTAAGGCGAGAGCATAGCCTGCCATGCCTCCTTTATCCGGTTCAATTACATATTTCCCCAACTTTTCATCACCCTGAGAACTTCTTTCAATAGGTAATTTTATATTATGCCCTGTTGAACGAGTAAACCTGGGATAGACTCCTTTATCTGGCGTTAGTGTTTCATATATCAGGAAATCTCCCATTAGACGGGCCATTTTTAATATTTTAGGATCAGCACGGCGGTATAATAGAAATACTTAATATAGGAAATTATTCCCATACTTAGCTGAGTTGCCGGAATGAAATCGGTACGGTAAGATTTATAATTCTCATCCATAAAGGTAGTATAAAGAAAAACCGGGTACCCTTTTTTCCCAACAGGACAGTTTAGATACCAGTTCATCTCTTTTACAAGAGCCCGGGACCATGGCGTCCAGGGAAGCAGTTTCCCATTTTCATCATACACTGCTTTATGAAATCCTATCGTTTCCGGAAGATCATCAGCAAAACCGTTAAGCGGAAATGATAATGTTAATACAATACTTATAAGAAAATTAAAAATTATCAGATTTTTCATCGTTTCCCCTCAATATAATTTCTAAATTCTATTCATTTAGCCATTGTACAAATTCAATAATGTTATTATCGGGATCAGAGATATAAAGCCATTTTACACTATCCGGGATCTCCAGCGGTCCTTTCACGATATCAATATTTTTCTGCATTAAAAGTAAAACGCTATTCTCAATATCATCTGACTCAATAGCGAGATGCGGTGTAAATGGGGGCGTGATGATGGGCTTTTTTGATACTATTTGCTGATCGGCATCAAGGACTTGTAATAGTTCTAATTTTCCATTGTCTAATTCCAGAAAAGCAAAGATTTCATTATGTTCTTTGTTTACCGTTTTTGATAACAATTTAAGACCTAATTTATTACAATAGAAATCAATTGATTTATCCATATCCCATGTGCGTAAAGCAAAATGATCGATTATTAAATTCATTACGGCTCCAATCCTATTTTTCTATAATTGTAATTTCAATAATTTTATCATCAGGCAATATTTTATCAACAACATCCATACCGGTGATGACTTCACCAAAAAGTGTGTAATTGCCATCGAGGTGAGATTGCTCGGATTGGCAGATAAAAAACTGACAGCCGCCGGTATCAAAACCGGAGGTTGCAATACCCACGCTGCCTCTCTTAAAATGTAATTCATTGTCTTCAGAGGGGATAAAATAACCCGAGCCTCCCCAACCGTCACCCTGAGGATCTCCGCCTTGCACAACAAAATCCGCAACAACTCTATGAAAAAACAACCCGTTATAAAACCCCCTTTTAACAAGATGCAAAAAGTTAAAAACGGTTAATGGTGCATCCTCTGTCAGCAACTCGACTTTAATTACGCCCCGGACGGTTTTGATTTGAACAATTGCCTTGCTTGCTGCCGCCATAATCGAATCGGGGTTCAGGAATTTTGGCAAAACAAAGGTAGACAAAGTATCATTATTTATACCTAACCATTGATTAATAACTTCAATTATCCGGCGGTTTGCAGCATGATCATACAAATATTTTATTTTATCTTTTTGCTCAATTTTTTCTTTATTAAGTTTAAAATTCTTTAATATTTCTGACTGAACATCAAACGATTCCGGCGATTTGAACTTTGTAAAGAGTTTTAATAACAGATCGGAATCAATAGTCTTTTTCCTGTCCGTTTTCCATTCAATGGACATTGCCGTTGTTGAAACGGCGTCAGAATTGATCAGAGTCTCAAACTCATCATCGCTAATCCGTCTTCTCTTTTTTAGGATATCAAAAGCCGCGTTAACAAGTCTGGGATTATCCACATTTAAAAATTGATGAATAATCTGCCTGGACATTCTATCGTTAATAATAGACAGTGACTCAAGAAGTTTTGTTTTATATTCTGTTGTACCCCGGTCAAGATTCTCCATAACCAAGCCATAAGTCATACCCGGCTGTGATTTTGCCAACTCTTTTAACAGTAGTCCTTTTAATGCCCACTCTTTTTCATTCCTGAATAGCTCCGGCAAACGTCTATTATTCATTTTACTTAAAGCTTTATAGGCCTCTTCACGCAAATGTGGATTAGACGATTTGATAAAACTATCAAGATAATCTTCCATTGAAGAATCATTAACCGCGGGAGCCAATTGTACAGCATAGTAACTATTTCTCCAATCTGTTGTCTTTTTCAGTATCTTTTTAATAGTCTCAGTAAATAGCGAATCGTTCGCCACAGCACTTTCAAAATATTTCCCTCTTTTCCTGTAATCTTTTATCAGACATTTTAAGAGGAATTTCTGCTGCAATCCCTTAGCATCCATGAGCAGCTCAACAATTCGTTTTAAGTCCCTTCTTGAATAGGCATTATAAAGAAAATACGCGCTCCCTTTGATGGAATCAGCAAAAACTGTTTTTTTAATCGAATAAGTATCAATCTTTTTTCGGGAAAGAATAGCGGCTGTTTTGAAAGCATTACCTTTCAAAGAAGGTTCCGAAATCCATTTCTGTAAATACGGGATGGACTTTTCAGTTCCGCAATGGCTCAAAGCCGTGATGATTTTATTTTTCAATAGTGGTGACAGCCCTGAATTAATTTTCTGTAAAAGAATTCTTTCAGCCTCTGCAGAATGCGTCTGCCCCACAGCAAAGATAGCTTTGGCACGCAGATTTTCACCCGCTTCCGTAGTTAAAATAGAATCAAGGAAAGGAAGGAATTGCTTGTTTCTAATCATAGCCAAAGAATTAAGCAAGGCAACTTTATCTTCCTGATTGGCGTCTTTATATAATGATGTCCAATGCTTTAGATTGTTATCCCTTGTAAATTCTAATGTTTTAATCTGAACTAATATGGACTTCTGCTCTTCTTTGGGGGCCGAACAGCTTAGAATAAAAAGTGAGATTAAAATAAAGTAAATTATTCTCATTATAAAAATCTCCAATGTAGAATTGACTTGTAAGTTATAATCTATTAATGTTTATGTCAATTGATAAAAAAATAAAAAATTATTTTAAATAAATTTTCATGGAATTATATTATGAAAAAATCTATATTAAAACAAAAAATTACATACGTGTAAGGAGACATGAAAAATGGTGATATTATTCGGGGTTCCCACATGTACACAAATTAGAAATAGTAAAGCGCTTTTTGAAGAGAATAATATTGAGTATGAATTTATTAATGTAAAAAAACAGCCCGTAAGCGAAAAACAACTCAAAGAAGCTGCTTCACAAGTCGGCCTTAATGAACTAATTAACAGCAAAGGACCGACTTATCGTAAACTGGGTTTAAAAGATATGAATTTATCGGAAAATGAAGCGCTCCAATGGCTTCTTAAGGAACAGGGGATGATAAAACGTCCGCTCATAGAAAAAGATGGAAAATATTGGGGAAGCTCCAAGGGTTTTAACAGGGAAGCCATTCTTGGATTTGTAAGTTGAATTTACATTGGATTAATATGTTTGACCGGAATTATTTTTTTATCCCGGTTTGACTTTTTTAATTTTTATTTCCGGCCTCCTCAAATATCATTTCATAAAATTTTCTAACATGATTGCTATATGATTCAATGGAAAAGGATTGTCCGTCAAATTGCAGGTCAATATCAGGATCAAGGATATATCCATTTTCTACCTTGAATAGACTTTTACCGTTTGCACCTTTCCAGCTTAAAGTATATGTAGGAAACCACGTACCTTTTCCTATGGTATTTCCTTCTATTAAAACTAAATATCTATTGACCGCTTCCATCTTTCTATTATTAGTTCTGAAAATAAGTTCAAGTGGTTTTAAATCAGTAAAATTACCTTTAATATCATTTACTACTTTACAAGTATAAACAGGGTTTGTTGCTGAAGGATCGAATGAAATCCCGCCAGTTCTCTTATCCAATACTTCTATCACAAGCATATATTTTTCTCTTATAAAAAATCCCCATTCCCAAGGAAAATCTCTTTCAATTTTTCTTCGGATGACCCTGATTATTCCTTCAGGAGGCGAAGTGATAAATTCATTAAAGCTACCACCGATTTTTTCAGCATTTCGACTTCTTTTTCTTTGTTCTTTAAACGGAGTATATAAAAAACCTTTTGTGATTTTATCAGGATAATTATAAAATTGAACGGCAAGTTTAGCCCATTGCATAAATTCTGCTGAGTCCATTTCATTAAAATAATCCTTAATATTTTTATTTTTAGCTAATAAATCAGGGTATGTATATTCGTAAAGCACTTGTAGTCTGGAATCTAATTCCCGGAAGGTTTTTGGGTAAGAATCCTTCTCTTCAAGCGGTCTGTAAATGTTTGTATATTTTTTTAATTGTTGACCATTCAAGAAACTTATCTGTACAATTAGCGCTAAAATTACTATTAAAATATTTTTAGTTTTCATAATACCTCCGTAAAAGTTGAGAATTTGAAAAAATGAAATTATTATTCAGGACAGATAAAAAATAGTTTACTCGTATTTTCATGACATTTTCTCCGGTTTTGGATAAAAATTTTTTAATTAAAAGACAACTTTGAAATTCTACCGGAAAATGTTTATAATGAGGAAATAAAAAATAAAAATAATCGGTTACAAACATTGTCCGGTAATTATTCCCAAAAGGGAATTGGCGAAACGGACAGTCAGGAGCCCGGGAAATGTGCCAGCGTAGCCCGGGCTTTATTCATTATTATACATTAAAACCACCTACTTTCTTATTAAAATTTCATATTATATGGACGTTGCACCGGCCCTTATTTTAATAAAATAATTTTTTGTGTTAAATGTATGTTTTTATTAAGATTACTTAATTTTACAAAATATACGCCGGAAGATGCATTTTTACCGCTGTTGGTCCTTCCGTTCCAGATTAACTTGTTTATTCCTGCAAGCTTTGTCCCCGTGAATAAAGTTTTTATCAACGTGCCTTTTAAGTCATAAATATTAACTCTTATTTTTGAAGCTGTGTTCAAATAAAAGGATATTACGGTAGCGTTATTAAACGGATTGGGATAATTTTGGTACAGTTTGAATTCTCGTATATAATTATTTTCTCTTTTCTCTATTCCCGTATAATTCTTATAGGAATAGAGATATAATTTCCCTTTTTTTTCATTATAATCCGGG
>JAUVIB010000210.1 GCA_030592985.1 Calditrichaceae bacterium
AATTCCGGAGATAGAAGTCAGCGTCTTTGCTGAATTTATAATCGAAAATATGGGAATATGAAAAATGGTGATCTCGATTGTAAGCTTTAACCCCATGGGGATCACTGGCGTCGTTGTCATCCTCAATTTTTCGGCTGTATGAAAAGCGTTGGGAAAACGATCCAATACCATTTGAAAAATAGTTTTGTGTTTTCATCATTCCGTTTATTCGATGGTATTCATCTCCTTTAATTCTTATATCCCGTGTACTATATCCATAATTCAAGTTGTAGCTGAAAGCGGTATTAAATGAATTAAAGGAACCCATTAGGTTAGCTTCTTTTGTATCGGGGTTAGTTTTAACTTTTATACGAGTAGGTATATTAAATGATTTTGTACGGACGATGATCAGACCTTGAGTCTGGTCACCGTATTCTACAGAGGAGGAACCGGATATAACTTTAACATCCTGAATATTCTCAGCAGAGATCTGGCGTAAGTCAATTTGGGTTTCAGCCGTATTTTGAACAGAACTTCCGTAATTAACGCCAATTCGTGTTTGCAGGTTTGCATTATTTGATTGCGGGACGTCGTCAATTATCACTTTGGTGCCAAACAATGCCGAATTATCCGCACCGACATTCCCAAAGGTTCGCAGGCCCACTCTTTGTGGATTTTGCAGTCCCATATTTTGTGTTTTTTCATTTCCCGGAATCATATCAAGAACATCGGCTAAGCTATTCGCCTGCATATGTTCAATCTCGCCGCTTGAGATTTTAAACACAGTTTCGGGCTCTTCTGATAGCAATTCTCTATCTGCGGTAACCTGAATACCACCGATTTCCAGAAAAAGAAATTCCTTTTCGTTGCCGACATAAAGTTCCGAATTTAATTTTGTACTACGGTCTTTTTTAATATCAATATTAGGGAGAACAAGAGAGAAATAGTTTTTTTTGATAAAAATAACATAATAAATCCCGACCGGTATATCTTTAAAAAAATATGCTCCGGTTTCATCTGTTGTTATAGAGTAGGGCGTATTATCAATTTTAACAATCACTCCCTCTACCGGCTTTTGTGATTTATAATCTATGACTATACCATTTATGGAACCGGTTTGAGCAAATGCCGTTTTTAATAATAAGATAAAGAAGGCTAATATTTTAATATGAGATCTTAATGTTTTCAAAATATGATTAGTAAATATGTTATTTAAAGAGATTGAAATGGAGTTCATCTACCTCGTACCAATTTTCAGACATTTTATGATAAGCAAGATTTAAACAGTAAATAGTAGTATTAAGGCCATTAATTCTGCTTTCCCTTGCAATCATATGGATATTCGATTAGATTTTCACAAGAACAGTTTCAATATAAGGAATAAATATGTTAAAATCTATTGTAATTATCATCATACTATTTTGTGATTTAGCATTTTCTCAAACATTTCGTGAAATAAAGCGCTTTGGAGGCTTAGGGAATGGTCCTGCACAATTCAGTAAACCTACGGCTGTTGTTGCAGGGACGGATGCCAAACTTTACGTGGTTGACAGCGGAAATAATCGTATTCAGGTTTTTGATTTTTCAGGAAATTTAATTAAAAGTATTGGTGGTTTTGGGTTTGGAAATGATCAGTTTAATCTACCAAAAGATATCTGGACAAAGTCCATTATTAATATCTATGTTTCCGATAATAATAATCAAAGGTTACTGCGTTATGACCGTTATTTACATTACATTAGTGCGTTTAATTCATCGGATTCATGGCATACGGAATATCAGTTTCAAGAAGTCTTGAGCTGTGCTATCAACTCGCAAAAGGACCTTTTTATTCTCGATCGGGGTGAAAATAAAATTATTAAATTCAACCGCTTAAGAGAGCCTGAGAGAAGTTTCGGCGCTTATGAGGCAGGGGATGTATTGGAAGAGCCGGTGCAAATTGATATCGTTCAGGGGAACAAACTCATCATTAGCGATATTGCGCGAAAGTCCGTGTTAATTTATGATTTCTTCGGCAGTTTTATTATGGAAATTGCGGGAAAAGAATTTAAAAGACCTTCCGGCCTGGCCTCTTTTAATCAAAATGAATTATTAGTCGCTGATCCCGGCGCTCGTAAAATATTTTTAATTTCATCAAATTTTAAAAAAATAACTTCCTTAAATATGGAATTGAGTGAACCGTTAAATTATCCAAGAGATATAACGGTTTTTACTGAAACGAAAAAAAATAAAAAACTGCATCATGCTTTTATAGTTGATAATAATGATGTGATAATTGGAAGAATTACGGATTAGTGAAACAACTTCAATTACAAAATATAATCCTTATCCTTGTTATTCTTTTAGGTTTATTTCTTGATTTAGGAATAGCTCAGACTTTTATTCCTGAAAGCCACCGATTAACTGATACGCTTGCCGTGGTTCGGAATACGCCGTTCCAATATAAATTTCCGCCTACACATCGGCCTTTATTACAGACCCTTAGCATAAGTAAAAACAATATAATAATGGTTCCGGATCGGGATTATAGGATAAAAGAAAAAAACACTATAATTGAGTTCTATCCCTCACCGGAGCTAAATGATACTTTACGGATTTACTATAAAAGACAACCCTTTAATATAAAAAAATCTTATACATTATTTAAAGCTGATACACTAAATCGTGACAGCTTAATGTCGCAAAAATCTATTCAATTTAAAACCATAGACTTTAAAAACCCATTTACTAATCTTGGTAAGGATTTGCAGACCAGTGGAAGTTTGATGCGTGGGGTTAAAATAGGAAGTAATCAAAATATGACCCTCAATTCAGGTATTAATCTGGAGCTTTCAGGTAAAATATCAGATAACGTAGAGATAATTGCCGCTCTAACTGATGAAACCACTCCGATTCAGCCGGAAGGAAATACACAATCATTAGAAGAGGTGGATAAAGTTTTCGTCCAGTTTAAAAGTCCATATGTGAAAGGAACGGTTGGAGATTTTAATCTTAATTATATTGGAACAGAATTTATCAATATATCACGTAAACTGCAGGGGATTTCGATCCTTGGTAATTATAATAATAATTCTGCCGGTGGAACAATAGCCAGCAGCCGCGGATTTTTCAATCACCTTTCTTTTATAGGTCAGGAAAGTAATCAGGGCCCGTATCAATTAACAGGAAAAAAAGGTGAGCGGGATATCGTTGTTCTGGCGGGGACAGAAAAAGTTTGGATTGATGGGGTTGCGATGATTCGCGGAGAAAGCAACGATTATATCATTGAGTATGGAAATGGCCAAATTACGTTTAGTATAAAACGGCTAATCACTAGTGAATCAAGAATAGAAATTGATTTTGAATATTTCCCGGCGTCGCAGAAATACAGCCGTACGGCTATTAGCGCCATAGGGAGCAGCAGTCTGGCAGACGACAAACTAAAGATTGATTTTGTATATTACAGGGAAGCGGATGATCCTGATAAGGCATTTGGGCTGGGTGGTGAAATCGGCCCGGAGGAGAAGGATATTATTGAGAATGCCGGAAATGATCCGGCGAAGGCCTATATTGGCGGAGCGACTTATGTGGGTGATAGTTTGGGGAATTATATTCGTGTTGACACTCTACAGGACGGTAAAATAGATACAATTTTTGTATATAAAGGAATAAGGGTGGGGAATTATATTGTTAATTTCAGTTTTGTGGGAAAATCTCAGGGAGATTATATAAGAAAACGCATCGGCAGTTATAGTTGGGTGGGTAAAAATAGGGGAGATTATTTACCGGTTCGCCTGCTGCCGCTTCCATCCCGGCATGAAATGGGTGATATGCGTATTGAATGGACTCCAACGCGGAATATTACAGTAAATACGGAGATGGCTCTGAGCAATCTGGACCGTAATATTCTTTCTTCTATTGGTGATTCGCTTAACCAGGGAGGAGCTTTTAAACTAAATGCGTCTTTAAATAACCAACCGTTAACCTTTAAAACGATGGATTTAGGCTTCTTATATTTTAATCTAAATACACGTTATGTTGAAAATGATTTTAGTTCATTAGACCGCCTAAATCAACCGGATTATAACCGTTACTGGGATATTTTGCAGCCGGTACAGAATAGTGCTGAAGAACAAAGTATTCAGCTAAGTAGTAAATATATACCCATTTCGACTCTTAGTCTAATGGGAACTTGGGGAAATTTAAAGAAAACCTCCTTTGAGTCTAATCGGTCTTCTGCCCAGCTCGAATTTAAAGATCCCGATATAGTAAACATCTCAGCAAATTATGGATATACGGGCACCAATTTAAATATGGGGCAGATAAAAGGGAACTGGTGGAAGTCAGGGCTATTGGTGGAAAAGAATATTTGGAAATTGCAACCGCAAATTTCGTATAAAACTGAAAAAAGAAAGAATTATGAATCGAATCAGGTGAATGGTTTTGAATTTGATATATATAATGCAAAATTAAATCTGATTGAATTGAATCATTTTAGCGGTTTTGCTGAATATACCAGGCGAAAAGACGCTATTTATGTTCCTTTGCTTGATAACAGCTTGATACCACAGTCTGAGAGCGGTACCAAACGAATAAAATTCAGCATTCAGAATTATTCATCAACCACAGCAAGTATTGATTTTTTGCAAAGAGATAAGATATATGATCAACGGTTTAAAGACATAAAAAGTGATACTCTGAAATTATCTCTTGTAGATCCCACTTATCAGGATACGGTCTGGCGGGACGGTAAAACAAATTTAGCGGGGCTCAATATATCACATTCCCGTTGGAAAAAAGCAGTGGATATTTCATGGCAGTACCGTGTATCCACACAGCAGACAGCGCTAAAGGAAAAGGTGTATATTGAAGTTGCAGAAGGTTATGGGTATTATCGTTATGATGAAGAGCTGGGAGAATACGTGCCGGATCCGGATGGTAATTATGTTCTCTATATTTTACCCTCCGATAAGTTTGAACCGGTTACCAATTTTCAGTCTGCACTGCGTTTTAAATTCGATCTTGGTCGTTATTGGAAAAAAGTCAGCTCCGGCTGGGGGAAATATCTGACTCAGATCAGCGGTGAAACCTTTTTTAGAGTGGAAGAAGATACAAAAGAGCGTGATCTGTTTGCTATCTATCTTTTAAACTTAAGCAAATTTCAGGGGGATTCGACTCTTCGCGGCCTAATTTCATTAAACCAGGATATATATTTTATGCGAAGAAACAGGAAAATATCATTCCGGTTACGCTACCGCTATTTGGATGAACTGCGCAATCAATATCTCGATCCCGGTGATAATGAAAAACGTTTTTCTGAAGAATTTGGCATACGGGCTGATTGGAGAATTAGTACAAAATTGCGCAGCCGTAGTGAAATCAGCAAAAAATCGTTGTTGCGGAGTGTTGCAGGCGGGGCGTCTTCACGTAATCGTGATATAATCGGATATTATTATAATCAGAATTTTTCCTTTAAACCTGTGCGTTCATGGGAATTCGGCCTTGATAATGAACTTGGTGTTGAAAAGAATGAAAGCGAATCATATCCTATTTCATTATGGTATAATTCGGTTAAGGGGCGAATTAATTATTCCCTGACGGTAAAAACAAGAATTACCGGAAATTATGAATATCAGATAGTAAAGCCCTACGATAATCCGCTGAGTAAAACCATTCCCTACGAAATGGCCCGCGGTAAAAAAGAGGGAGCTTCGCAATTTTGGCAGATGAGAGTAGAATATAATGTAGCTAAAAATATTATGTTTTCCCTGTTTTACAGCGGTAGAGATGATGCAGCTTATAAACGAATTATTCATAGTGGAAATGCAGAAATCAGAGCTTTCTTCTAAGGGAAAGTTGGCCGGCCACGAACCTGTCAAGTTGGACGCAGTGCACGCATAATACAATAACTCTTTTTTAACATAGAGTGGCAAAGTTTTTTTTGAACCAATATATAATTTTTACACATTCGGGACTAAGAAAAAGCCTATTTAGTGTCTGAACGAAAAGTCACATTTTTCGTCATTTCGACCATAGGGAGAAATCTTAACTTTAACATTTACAATGATTTATAGATTTCTCCGCGTCAGAGACGGGCAGGCGACTTCGCTCGAAATGACATTTTCCTCACT
>JAUVIB010000468.1 GCA_030592985.1 Calditrichaceae bacterium
AAAGATTTCCTATAATGATGGTAATAAATGGATCAATACCAGTGATGCAATCCGCAATGATAGCTATAAGCGAGGACAAATTAAAACCCTCTATAAAAGTGGTTTGGTAACAGTTATAAATCTTAACGAAACTGAAAATCTATCCTTTGAAATGGAAGGGCGTAAACTTCTGTTGCCACCTAATAGTTACGCGGCGCAGGGAGAGAATTTTTTTGAAATGTCCGCCATGGTGAACGGTCAAAGGATAGATTTGGTAAATTCTCCAGAATATCTATATGTGGACGGACGGGGAAAATTTATTAAAACAGATAAAATATCAGCTGCGAACAGCGCGGTGGTTTTAAATGATAAGGGCTCCGTATGGCTTATCCCCATTGATGAAAAAGAGAAGGTTGCTTTCCGTCTATCAGAAATGGGTTTAAATCAAAAAGTCAATGTAATTGGATGTGATCAGAATGGGAAAATTCTTGCTGATAAAGTTGATTATAATTTATCCGACGGCTGGTTAACGGTAAATTTGTCGGATAGGGTTTTTAAATATAAAATTGTGAATGATACTATTAATATTAAATAAAACCGTAGGAGTTAGTATGAGGTCTTTAAAATATTTTATATTAAGTATGTTGGTATTCCAAAGTCTTTCAATTGCAAAAGATAACGGTTTGCAGGAGCAGTTTATCTTTCCCTATCAGGATAAACACGTCCATGGAAGCAGTATCATCGAATGTAAAAACGGAGATATTCTCGCTGCATGGTTTTATGGTTCAGGTGAACGATCTGCTGATGATGTGATGATACAGGGTTCACGTTTAACAAAAGGTTCGGAAAAATGGGAAGATGTATTTGTTATGGCTGATACTCCGGATTATCCCGATTGCAATCCGGTATTATTCATTGACAACAAAGAACGTTTATACCTTTTCTGGATAGTAGTTATGGCTAATCGTTGGGAAACGTCTATTTTGAAATACCGCAGGGCGGATGAATATATGAGTAAAGGCACTCCGAAATGGTCATGGCAAAATATTATTTTGATGAAAAACGGGAAAGATTTCCCTGAAGTAATAAAAAATCAATTTAGTAAACTTGAAGACCGTAATGCCGGTTGGGCGGAATATGCACCCGATTATGACAAAATGATTATTGAGGCTGCGAGAGATCCGAAGAAACGGGAAATCGGTTGGATGACCAGGATTCATCCATTAATGCTGCCTACCGGCCGGCTTCTGCTGCCGCTATATTCCGATGGCTTTAATATGTCCCTAACAGCAATTTCTGATGATCAGGGTGAAACATGGAGGCCAAGTGGCCCTATGGCGGGCAGGGGGAATATTCAGCCGAGTATTGTTCGCAAAAAGAATGGAACATTGATTGCCTATATGCGTGACTCAGGAGATTTACCCCCACGTGTGATGGTTTCTGAATCCAAGGATGATGGACAAACATGGACGCCGGCTGTCGATTGTGATATACCTAATCCGGGATCAAGCTTAGAAGTGATTGCGTTAAAATCCGGTAATTGGCTCATGGTTTATAATGATGCCGAAGACGGACGTTATCGCCTTGCAGCTTCCTTATCTGAGGATGAAGGGAAAACATGGAAATGGAAAAAATATTTAGAAAATGACAAGAAAAATGAAGGTTCTTATGCTTATCCTTCCGTGATACAGGCATCAGACAAAAAGATACATGTTTCCTACTCTTATCATAAAGGCCGCAAGGAAAGAACCATTAAATATGTATCGTTCCGGGAGGAATGGGTAAAAAAATAATTTTCTGCAGTTTTTCTACAATGATTATAGCTTGAATATTTCAAGTAATAAATATATAATGTTCAAAATCCCATTATAGATGGGTAGTAGAATAACTCCGATCTTAAGGCTGGGGTTATCAAAAAAGCGGTAACAATCTATTCGCCGCTATATTGGCGTATACTTTGGTAGACTGGGTTTGGAAATTATTGCTTGCCGCGTAAGTGTATTATGCTTATAATGGACAAAAAATTTAATGTGACTTTTATTATTTAGTCCTTAACTGACAAAAGGAAAAGATTTGAATGTATAGAATACCTAAAAACAACAGAGCTATTTTGTTATTTGTTTTTATAGCTCTAATCATCCTTTTTGTAAAATGCAATAACGATTCGGGAACAAACGCTGATGGGATAGACCCTGGATTTAGAAATGAACAACAGGTGTCCATCATCAGTTATTCAGGAAATATTCGAAATCCTTTTATTTCAAAAGATGATAAATATCTGTTTTTTAACGGTACTACTAATAATTATAATATTTATTATGCGGAAAAAGTTGACGATATAACGTTTACTTTTAAAGGTGAAGTACAAAGCGTAAATAGTTCCACCAGTGAAACAAGTCCGACAATGGACGCCAGCAATAATTTTTATTTTATCTCAAATCGTGATCTTGATTCAACTCACAATGCCGTTATATTTGCAGGCATTTTTAATAACGGGACTGTAAGCAATCTCCATAAGGTTAGCGGCACCATTAACAGTCCGAATTTTCATAATGTAAATTTAGATGTAAATGTTTCCTCTGATGGGAATACATTATTTACTACGAACGTAATGTTTGACGAAGATTTTCATGATTATAAAACGGATATCAATTTTGCTCTAAAAAGCGCAAATGATTTTAATATCCCTGATAATATGAGTGATTTTTTTATTAGCATCAATACTCAGGAATCCAATGCATCGTATGCGGAAATCTCCTCTGACGGCTTAGAACTATTTTATTTGCAATTTACGATTCCAGCTAATGGGAGTCCAAAGCTATGTTATGCAAAAAGAAAAAATATTGATTTACCCTTTTCCGCTCCCGTTTTAATTACGGAACCATATAAAGCGGATTCAACAGCTTTTATATGGGCGCCTACTCTTTCGGGCGACGGCAAAAGATTATATTACCAAAAAACTGTTTCCAGAAATGATATGTTATATATGATTTCGAGAGACTAAATTATTAATTTTTTTTTGATTAAAGCAAAAGGATAAAAAATGTATTTAGTTAAATCAAAAATTTCTATCGGAGTATTA
>JAUVIB010000117.1 GCA_030592985.1 Calditrichaceae bacterium
AATCTCTGGGCCATGCCCGACCAGGCTAAACTGCGTTTAAAATTAATTGAACCGGATATATCTTCCACAATCAATATAAGGCAGGACACATAATTACGCACAATTAAAGGTCTGAAACGTATAAGATGTGTTTTCGTGCGGTTTGTCGTTTCCAGCGCTGATTCGAACTCGATCATTTGCTTCCGGCCGTCTTTTATCCATTGATCTAATGTGTATTGAATCCCAAGTTTGTCAATAATTTTATCTAAATTCATTTTCCCAAGGTTTTCCTCATCCTCTTTCAATAGGGATGCCATCGACGGATTTATAAGCTTTACATTTCCCTGTAAATCGCTGATAAGGATAGGCAGTTTCATTGCCTTGAAAACAGAAAAGTTTGTGATCAGCAGCCATTTTCTCCGCAAGATAAACCAGAATAGAAGAAATAATATTAGTAAAAGCAGAAAACCGGCAAGTACACCGTATACAAATTCTTTTTTTCTTTCGGAGGCAAACAGGGTATTTGGCATCAGGGAATATTCATGGTAAGTATGTCTATTATAATCGAATAAGCCAATATTCATCTTGCCGTCACCTTTATTTACAGGAAAAACTAATCCGAAATCACAATCTTTTCCGGCCAATATCCGGCCGTGATAATCGGAAACGATTAAAGCAGAACGGTCGCTGAAAGTTATTATCTCCTTAAGGAAATTTCCATCTAAATCCGCGATAAGGCGGAGTTCATTTCTTATTCCGGGAAGCGTATAATTTTTAATTAGTTGGAAAGACCCATCATAAACATCTATTTTGTTATCATGTCCGCCCCGAATGAATTCATCAGCTCCATCGCCATCGAGATCTTCACAAAAGATCATTTCATCCGGTAATATATTCGACATTGTACGAGTTACGGAAAAATTATGGGGATTCAAAACCATCAATTCTCCCAAACTTTTTGAAGCAGAAAGTTGTCCACGTGTAAATATATATACTCCGCTTCCATCGGATTGTTTAATGGTATCTAATAGTGTATAAGACGGCCAGCCGCCTAATTCTTTTAAGAAAACGAGGCTGCCGGTTACTGCGTTCAGCACAATTGCATATGATTTTGAGTCGTCCATTCCGTTAATAGTGTATCCGTTGCCGGGAGACTGGGTGGAAATCATTACCACGGGATATTCAAATGACGCTAATTTTATTATATCATGTTTGTGTATTGTAGGCGCCGTGTCATATTTCCAGAGAATAATTTTATTTTTCAAATCAATTGCCCAGACAGCCCTGATTTCAGCGCCCAATCCGGAAGAGAAAGCTAAGAACACCTCCGGAAAACCATCATGGTTAATATCGAAAAATTTGGGAAGACCGGCTGAAACATCAGCTGATTTATTCTTTAACTTGTATAATTGCATAAAAGCGGTAGTATCATTACCGGTTTGGCAATCAATGAGCATAAGGTTGATTGATTCTTCCGTTTTCTCACAAATCAGTATATTTTTTGCACTGTCTACCGGGTATTTTGAAAAATCCAGAATTTCCGAATTAAAATTCCTCTGAAAATATATAGTATGCAGATCAGTGTCATAAACCCGTAAGGCGGATTTAGTCCCTGCTTGCTGCACCTGAATTAGGTATTCATCTGCGCCGTCATCATTAAGATCGGCGACATGTATCTTTTGGATGTCATTCTTCAACATGATTTGTTTCAGAATAAATGGTGTTTCAAAAGAATTCTGCCCAAACAGGTTTAAACCATGTAAAAAGATAAAAAACGATATAATAAGGGCATATTTTGGTTTTTTATATAACAATGTCCATTCCTTTAAATTCTATTTTATAAAATAAGGGATAGACGCGAATGATTCAACAAGAAAATTTTCCTATTTAAAGTTCGTATCATATGACCTTATTTCAGAAGCAGCATTTTTTTCACCTGTTGAAAATCTCCAGTTTGTATGTAGTATAAATATAACCCACTGGCAAAATGACTTCCATCAAAATCAACCACATGAACGCCTGCAAGTTTATGTTCATCCAATAATGTTGCCACTTTTTGTCCTAATGTATTATAAACATCAATTTTGACATTACTGGCTTTGGGCAAGCCGAAACGGATGTGGGTGGTTGGGTTGAAGAGATTGGGATAATTACCGTGCAAGGAAAATTTATCTATCTGCAAACCACTACCATTGGTAAAGTTTGCTAAACCAGTAGAGATTCCGTCACTTTCCCACCAATTGATATGATTATCATTTTCATTCACACCAAAGATATCTATATCTCCGTAGCCATTTAGATCGTTTGCGAGATGAGTCCTTCCTTTTAATGATGAAGTTTGTATTAAGTTAAGTGAATCATCTAAGACAACAATACATCACTAAAACCATATGATGTAATTAATTCGTCAATACCATCATTATCCAAATCAACACAATGGATCATTTCTCCATGTAATATATTTGAAAGCTGGTTTACTATTGAAAAACCAGAAGGGTTCCAAATCATTAGGCTCCCAATTCCGTCAACGCCCTGACTCTGCCCAACCATAAAAGAGTATAATCCAGTCTTACTTGCTTGTTTAAATATGTCCAGATTAGCAAGAGAAGGCCAACCACCTAATTCTTTTAAATAAATCAGATTACAGGTAAGAGCATTAAGAACAAAGGCATATGATTTTGAATCATTCATACCATTAATTATATAGACGTTGCCCGGTGATTGTGTCGAGATCAAGACAACCGGCTCATTAAATGAATCCAATATACAAATTTTTTGATCTTTAATAATTGGATATACATCATATTTCCAAATAATAGTTTTATTTTTAATATCGATGGCCCAAAGCGCTCGAATCTCAGATCCCAATCCCGAAGAAAACTGAATAAATAATTCAGGGAAGCCATCATTGTTTAAATCAAAGAATTGTGGATTACTTGCGGCAACATCTACCGATTGATGTTTTAACCTATACATAGGAAGAAATGAGAGCGTATTTGCAACGGTTAGAAAGTCAATAATCAGTAGGTTTATTGACTCATCTTTTTTTCTATGATAAAATATAATTAGAACCGGAGATAGAATAGGTGCTAACATCAAGTAATTCTGATGTAAATTTTTTCTAAAAAAATATCCGGTGAAAATCATTATCATAGACCCGTAAAGCTGAATTCGTGCCGGCCTGTGGTACTTTTACTATATATTCATCAAATCCATCTCCATCTAAATCGGTTATACATACTTTTTGAATGTAATTTTTAGTAAGAGTTTGCTTCAAGATAGATGAGTAGTTTAAGTCTGATTGTGCCAGGACATTGGAGCAATATAACAATAACAACGAAATAAATATTAAATAATCGACCTTGTTTAAAGGAAACACCATTCTACCCATTAAATTATTATTGTACAAAATATGTGATAAACTTGACTATTTCAAACAGAAAATTATTTTTCCTCGAAAGGTAACAAATCCTGCGAAGCAATTTAGTTGTATATTTAGTAAATATCTTCAAAGCTGAGAGAGTTTTGCCGCAGCATTTCTCAAGCCAACCAAAAGGACCATATCAATTTTCCCTCTAATATCTTCGGTTATTGAGGCTATAATTTCCCCCGTTTCTATATTTATCACCCTAAGCTCAATACTGTAAATTTCACCTATTTTACTTATACTACCACCAATAATAAATTCAACACTAAGTAATTTCCCAGCTTCAATCATACATTCAGATGTAGTACAACCGGTTAGCTGAAATCCCTGTTCTTTCAGTATTTCCTTCATTTTTTCTCGTTCAAGCACAATATATTTCCCTAATTTTACAACCTCTGATTGTAGACGATTAGTGAGGGCAATAATATCAGAATTGGATATGTTTATAGCTGTCATATTAGTAATCGCAATATACGATTTATTTAAGTGCGAATGTACACTACCACCAGTACTTAAAAGTGTACTTTTGTTATTACTTTGACCTATAGAATTTGATACTATATAATTAAAATCATCTTGACTGTTTTGTTTTGACATAATTAAAACATTTTCCAAATTTGTGAAATCTACTGGCTTCCCAAGAATATATTCAATAGACTCCATCGCAATATTTTTTGTAACCTTGTCTTTGGAACTTATAAATGGAATTAATAAAGTTAAATCTGAACTACGTTTATAATACCTAATAACTTCTATTGCTTTCCTTCTATCAAGGAAGAATGTTGCATCCAATGCGGAAACCACCTGTGTATGACCATGATCGATATCATTTTTAATCATTATTTCTGCTGCTGCTAGTTGAATAGAAAGATCTTCACTAAATAAAAGTTGATCTATTTTTGTTATAAATGTTTCATCAGAAATATTGAAATTATTTGTTAAGGCTTTCAACGCCGTGACGACAACGATAGGTGTTACATCATTAATCATTTTAGTTAATATTTTTTGGGATTCTGATGATGAAAATGTACCTAAAACTTTGGCCGTCTCTACCCGAATATTGTGATCTCTATCTTTTGAGATATTATCTAAAACAGGTAGTATTTTATCTTCTGGAAAAGTAACTAAAACTTTGACAGCTTCGACTCTAATTTTGCTTCGTTTATTCGAATTTATATAGCTAATAACTGTATTCAAGTCGTTTGAATTTTTTGCCAAATGTATTTTTTGGATATGGCCAGAACAATATAAAAGGAATGTAAGTACAAATATGAGTTTATTAAAATACATAATAGGCTTACTCATAAAATATCCGGAATTGTGAAATCCATAATTCTTAGTATCAAATTGTCATTATTATCAAATTCAAGAAATGCAATCTTGTTCCATTCGGGATTAATGGCAAATGTTATCATTTCTGTGTAACTTGACCAAATCTTCAATTCATTTTTTTTCTCAGTTGTATTTGTACAATCAAAAATCCTTCCATTATTAGTTATTAAAAATCTTCCATCAGGTGAAACAACCACATGAGACCAATGGTTTGAGAAAGAATAGCGTAGACTTATATCAAAGGTTTGCTCCGAATGAATGTCATCAGAATTGTTGAATACAAAATGATAATTTGTATTAGCTTCATAGTTTCTATATTTATAAATAATTGTACTTTCAAATTCCACAAATTTTCCGCTATTATAATTTACGACTTTCCCTAGCTTCTCATATTCTTCATATGTATCTCCAATTTTGGTACCTGATGCGAGAGCACTAAAAATCCCATCCAATACTTGTTTCCCAGTACTTTTTTCCTTTTCCCTAATCTGGAATAAATCAACAAGTTCAACCATCAGTTTTTGCTTGTCGTTTTCATTAGGAATCTGAATAACACCTGAGCGTTTATTAATCAAATATACGTCTTCCTTATTAGAATATAATATTAGGATATTCTCTGAAATCCAGTATAATTTATCTGTAATCCCTAACATAGATGTCATACCATTTAAATTTTCTATGTCAATTTTGTTTTTCTGTAATGTAACCATTTGACCACATGGCCAAATTTCACAATCTGAAATATGCGACTTCGAAAATTTTGGATTTGTTGTAATGCACGAGTACAACATTAGCCCTATACAAATTTTAGTGCAAAATAGTTTGAAATAGTTCATAATTGCATCCTCCATTAATTCTTATACATAAAAATTCATCGCAGACATTTTTGTTCGGCTTGATTGTTTAGGTTTTGCATTTTTTAGTATTTTGCAAGAGTAGTATTACTCTTCATACCATACTTTTATATCATCGAACCAACTACGTGTGTGTGTATCATTTCCACCTACAATATTTATAGAACTATATGTTCCTGATAGACCTGATAAATCAACGTTAGATGCTTTTAAAACATCATTAATCCAAACCTCACCTATTTTATTATCTTTATCATATCTAACTTTTATTTTATACCATGTATCAGGTATCCATGTCTGGAGTACTGTACCAGAAATACCGCTAGCGCCGAATTTTATATAACCATCATAATGAAAATATACATAAGCATATTGTTTCCCCCACGTGCTTGTATCTTTATTATAAAGTCCGATATGTGCTTCAGAATAATTCATAACACTTGATGCTAATTTCTTCGTTCTTACATATCCTTCAAAATAAATTACCGAAGGCCTATCATTAAATTCTTTAATAACAGTAGCAGACCAATTCGTTTGTCCTTCTAATTGTAATGATTTATTTCCTGAAATTGATGTAGTGTTGCTAACATATTGATAACTTGTTCCATATCCGTTATAAATCAGATTCCAACCGCCGGAAGATGGGAAAGTACTTAATGAATAACTTTCAAAATCATCATTAATTATATAAGTTATTCCTCCGGATGAATTAACTGTAATCTTCCGTGTAGTTATATTTGTAAGGCTACCTGTGTCCTTTACTTCCAGTCTAATGGTTTTAGTTCCTTCTGATGAATATTGATGACTTGCTGTTTTTGTTGTTGAGTAATTTGTATCCCAGTTGCCATTATTATCCCAATCCCAGCGAACTTGTAATGATGAAGATAGGTCTTCTGTGTCACTACTACCGGATGCGTCAAAATTGAAAGTAGTTGACGTGCTTCCTGATGTAGGAGAAACTGTAAAAGAAGCTGTGGGTGCACTGTTGCTTTGTTCATCTAAATACACAGTTATCTGTGTACTAGTTTCAGCATTGTCATTATCAACCGCTGTTGCTTTTAAAGTATAGCTACCGGCAGAAAGTCCGCTTGTATTCCAACTATATTGATAAGGTGAAGAGGTATCGTAACCTTTATAATTACCGTTTACATAAAATTTTACTCTTGATACATTACCATCGGTATCTGATGCATTAGCCTTTATAGTTACATTTTCGCCTATATTATAATGTTGATTGTTGGCTGGTTGTGTAATCGAAACTGTTGGTGATTGATTAGCTGGAGAATCAAGATAAACGGTTATTTGAGTTGAAGTCTCAGCATTGTCATTATCAACCGCTGTTGCTTTTAAAGTATAGCTACCGGCAGAAAGGCCGTTTGTATTCCAGCTATATTGATAAGGTGAAGATGAATCATAGCCTTTGTAAGTACCATTTACATAAAATTTTACCCTTGCTATTGAACCATCGTTATCAGATGCGTTAGCTTTTATAGTTACATTTTCGCCTATATTATAATGCTGATTGTTGACTGGTTGTGTAATCGAAACTGTTGGATTATTGTTTGGTTCATCTGCATCGTTAATAAAATTATTACCTACATCTAAATCATTGTTTAGATAAACATACTTTTCAAAAGCTGTAAATGTATAAAAGTAAGAATACTTTGGAGAAGCATACTCGTCGCCAACAAGACCCCAAGACAGGCTAACATAGTATTGTTTTTCTTTGTCAATTACATGATCTAAATTAAAAATAAGTGTACTTCCGTTAAACCATTTTTCTCTTCCCTTTGAATCAAGTTTTCCGAAAGAAACTATTGGTTTACCGGAAAAATCTTTAAGATATACTTCAGCGCCGTATCCCGGGTATTGGCTACCGATCCTTTTAACAAGAAGAATTTTTTCATCCAGCTTATTATCATAAAACCAGTTATCTTGTCTTAATACCATTTTAAAATAGGATATTACATATCCCCCTCCAAAAAGTCCTTCCCCTTTATCTATCGCCTCTTTTACAGAAGATATTCCAAATGGCCAGCTAAAGGGTTTTATAGTAATACCATTTAATCCTTGGTCGTTTCCACCGGGTGTTCCATAAACTCTCGTTGAAATTTTTAATTTTGAATCAACAATATTGAAATCAAAATCAACAAAAACACCATGTTTACCGGCATAAAAATCTGAAAAATGAATTGTTGAAGTTTTTAAAATTCCGGCTTCTTCATCAATAGTCAATATAGGAAGTTGTATTATTTCACTTTTTGTAGTATCAATAAAAAATGCCCGAATATTTTCATAACCTGTTTCTTTTTTAAAAGGCAAGCCAATTTCAACGGGTTTATTAAAAACTATCCCGGCAGGTTCTAAATGCACAACAATTGCTGTTGTGTCATTTGGTGGGATAATTGTTCCTGTTGCATCTGATATTTTTATTGTTTGATTTGAATTTAATGCTCCTTCAGGGATATTAACAAAAGCTCCATAGATATTAGAATTGGGATCTGTATTTTGTACAGTTCCACCACTTGTGCCAATTGTTCCTTCATTTTCATAAACAGGCTGATCATCAGGGCCTGTTGTATTTTCATTCTTACAAGTAAAAATAATTGCAAAAACTAGTACAATTAAAATTAGCGTTAATATAAGCTTTTTCATTTTAATCTTCCTTTATATATGACTCTGTTTATTTATTACAATATTTTTCATAACCTATGAAAAATAAATAAGTTATATCGTTTTTTTTCTTGATTTTTATTTAGAAATTCACTATCTTAAGTCACTGATAATTAATGAGAT